>DYIH01000182.1 GCA_020723785.1 Thermaerobacter marianensis | reverse complement strand
CGGGCGTGATGATGCTGGAGCACCTGGGCTGGCAGGAGGCGGCCGACCTCATCGTCCGCGCCCTGGAGGACACGATCCGGCAAAAGACGGTCACCTACGACCTGGCGCGCGGCATGGAGGGCGCGACGGAGGTCAAGACGTCTGAGTTTGCCGCCGCGTTGGTGGCCAACATGGAAGCGGTGGGCGCTTGCGCCTGAACTTTTTCGGAAAGGGGGCGCCGAGCCGCCTGTGGATAACATCTTCAATTGGCTGTGGATACTGCTCATCTTCTGGTCGTTGATGCCGCTCCTGACGCAGCGGCGGCTGGAGCTGTTCCGCCTGCGCCTGCTGCGGGAGATCGAGCGCCGGCGGGGCACCCGCGTCATCACGATGATCCACCGCCAGGAGTCCATCAGCCTCCTGGGCATCCCTCTCTCCCGGTTCATCAACATCGAGGATTCGGAGGAGGTCCTGCGGGCGATCCGCCTGACCCCGCCGGACATGCCCATCGACCTGGTCCTGCACACGCCGGGGGGGCTGGTCCTGGCCTCGGAGCAGATCGCCCGGGCCATCCAGCGCCACCCGGCCAAGGTGACCGTCTTCGTGCCCCACTACGCCATGTCCGGCGGCACCCTCATCGCCCTGGCCGCCGACGAGATCGCCATGGATCCCAACGCCGTCCTGGGCCCCGTCGACCCGCAACTGGGCGGGTTCCCGGCCGTATCGATCATCAAGGCGGTCGAGGCAAAGGGCGTCGACAAGGTCGAGGACCAAACCCTGATCCTCAGGGATGTGGCCGAAAAGGCGCTGGAACAGGTCCACGACGTGGTGGCCTCCCTGCTGGCGGACAAGCTGGACCCCGCGGAAGCCAAGCGGGTGGCTCGCCTGCTCACCCACGGCAAGTGGACCCACGACTACCCGATCACCTGCGACCAGCTGGGCCGCATGGGGCTGCGAATCAACTGCGACCTGCCGCGGGAGATCTACCTGCTCATGGACCTCTATCCCCAGCCACCGTCCCGACGGCCGACGGTCCAGTTCGTGCCGGTGCCGTACACGCGGGAACCCGATCGGCGCCGGTAGGCGGGCGGAGCGGGGTTGGGCGGCCCCACCTTGGCGTGACAGGCTCATTAACCACAGTTATATTCCAGGGCTGCAAGTCCTTGCCGTACAAGGCTTGCGCGACTCATGCACAATGTTTATGCATGACGGTAATATGCACCACAGTAATAATGTTTTGGCACGGTCCCGGAACGCCTCGTCGCACAAGCCATTCCGGACATTGAAGGATTTCACCCCCTGGATAGCCAATCCTCTCCTTGACCCTTTGCTTTGAGGTGGGAGCCCCGTTGGCGTTCCAGACCGGGGCAGGTGGAGAGCAACGATCTCTGACCCTATCCCCATTCAATTCAACGAGGGTTGTGCGACAGGCTCTGAGCCGAATGAAGCCGGAAACGGGGGTGGCGTGTCGCAATGGACGTCGTGAGCGACATCAAAGCCAGGTACAACTGGACCCACGAGGACGAGGAGAACCTCCGTGTGCTGGCTTCGCTGGCCGAGCAGCGGCAGGAGTGGTTCATCGACACGCTATATCACTTCATAGAGTCGCATTTCGCGGACACGGAACACTTCCTGCCCAACGACCAGGTCCGCCAGCGCCACCGGCAGAAAGTCAAGGAATGGTTCGTCTCCCTGTTCCGCGGCCCGTACGGTGCGTATTACTTCCGCCGCATCTATCGGATTGGGGAAACGCACGTCAAGATCAGGTTGCCGCCGGGCTATGTCAACGCGTCCATCTACAGGATCCGGGGCATGATCGAGGAGATGGTCCGGGAGAGCCGCGAATGCTCGGAGATGACCGACAGGATACTGCGCTCCGCCCACAAGATACTGGACATCAACCTCGACGTCATCACCAGCGCCTACCGCGAGGAGGAGCTCAAGCTCTATCTGGCGGCGGGGAAGACCCACAAGACGCTGGTCGAGTTCATCCGGCGCCTCTCGTACGGCATGGACACGTTCATCGCCGTGTCGCTGATCCTCGCCGGCGCATTCATCATCTTCTGGGTGGGGTACGACATCTTCCTGATGCTGCGCCGCATGGAGCCCCTGGAGCGGATCAGCCTGAGCATCCTGGGCGGCGTCCTCATCCTGTATGCCATCGGAGAACTCCTGGCGGAAGCCGTGAAACACCTGCGCGGCGGGAGCATCAACCTGAACGTGTTCATCGGCCTGGCCCTGGCTGCGGTCGTTCGCAAGATCATCGTCGTTTCGCTGTACCCGGAGAAGACGGCCGAGATCTCGGTCCTCAGCCTGCTCCTGGGCGTGCTGGGGGTCACGTTCTACCTGGTCAACCGGGCGGCGCAGCCCCCGCGGGTATAAGCATAATCGGCTGCGGCAATCGATAACCCTAGTAGGCTTCTCAGCCTGCTTCAATGGGGGGGCGCCCCGTGCGGATAAAGCTCATCATCCCGATGTTGGCCTACATCCTGGCCGCTTTCCTGGTGGCGATGCCTGCGGCAGCCGACGAGACACCACAGATCGTATTGAACGGGCGGGTGGTCCGAAGCGACGTACCGCCGCGGATCGTTTCCGGTCGCACGCTGGTGCCGTTGCGCGCTATCGGCGAGGCCCTGGAGGCTGACGTCTTCTGGTACGAGGCCAAAAAGACGGTGGTCATGGTCAACGACGAGACGGAGATCTTCCTGGTGCCGGGCGAAGCGACCGCAACGGTGGGGGGCAAGGAGGTGCCCCTGGACGTCCCGGCCCGGATCATCGACGGGCGCACCATGGTGCCGTTGCGATTCGTGGCCGAGGCGCTGGGGGTCGGCGTCGACTGGGACGGGACCGCCCGTCGGGTGTTGATCGCCGACGACAAACACCCCGCTTCACCGGCGGCGCTGGACGCTTTCCTCGCCGGCCAGCAGGCCATTGCCGGCTGGCCGAACTACCGCGCCGATTTCGAGATGAGAGTGAAGCTGTCCGGCGGCGGTGAAATGAAGGCCGTCGGCACCTCGGACACCTGGCCGAACGGGAATGGCTCCGCACGCATGACGGTGACGATGGCCACGCCGGAGGGCTTCGTCATCCAGTCGCCGCCGGCGGAGGTGCGCCGGGTCGACGGCAGGCAGTACACGAAGATGGGCGACGACCCGTGGGAGCTGGATCGGAACGCGCAGCCGGAGGGCACGGACACGGAGAGGGTCAAGCGTTTGATGAAAGCCGTCAGGGAGCACCCGGAGATGGTCAAGCGTGCCTTCGAACGCCCGTCCCCCGACGGTCCGGGCAGGGTCGTGGGGGTGGTCCTGCAGCCGGGGATCCTGGCCCTTCTGGGAGACAACCCCCAGCCCGGAGCCGGTTACGCGACGATGACCATGCACCTTGGTCCAGGGCAAGAACCCTTGCGCCTGCATTATCGGATCAGGGTTTTCGACCATGCCTACGGCGGCTACGGGACAACCACCTTCACTTTCAGCAACTTCCGGCCCGGGGCCGCGGAGCCGGTGGCCGCGCCTGACCCCGAGGACATGGCTCCGGCCAGCCAGGACAACTACTTGAGTGTCTGAGCAGTGTGCCATGGCCCGGGGTCCGGTTTTCCGGGCTCGGGAGCGGTGACCCTGGCCGGGTCGCCGTCGGAGACGTAGCGCTGGTCCGGGTTCTCGTCGAAGTAGCGGAGCCAACGGTCCAGGTTGCTTGTGGATTCGAACCGCGAATCCACCGCCTGGATGCGCGGCAGCCGGTAGGGGTCGAAATGCCGGCTGTATGGGGACGGGGCCGGGTTGGCTCCGACGAGGAGGAAGGCCCGGTTGCGGTAGGACGTGCCGCCGTCGGCGCCGGCCTTGGCCGCCTCCTCGATCCTGGGCAGGGCGCCGTAGGGCAGGGCCAGCGTAGCGGGCGACAGGCCGGGGACGGCCTC
>DYIH01000181.1 GCA_020723785.1 Thermaerobacter marianensis | reverse complement strand
TCAACCGGCCAACCTATGTGGGACGACGGTGGCCAAAGAGCGTGAGCAACAACACCATTGGTGCTCACCTCCTTAAGTATTTCCTACCAAATTAAAAAAAGGCGCGGGAATTCCCACCCCCTTCAGGGGGTTGGGATGAGAGCGCCATCGTTGTTGCCGTACAAGCCTACTTCCCCTGGCATTCCTCAGATGTACCGGCGAATGACCTCAGCGGAGACATTCCCGGCCGTGCCGACGTAATACGCTAGGGTCCAGAGGTGTTCCCTGCCGCATCGCTTCCTTAGGTGCGGGAATCTTTCGCGCAGATACTTGGAACTGTACCGTTCCTCAATTCATGGCATTTTATCCAATGCCACTTACGCCGGGCGAACAGCTTTCCCGACTTGCGCCGGGGGATCGCACCCCGGGACGGGGCGAACATCGCCGGGCGGGCCTTTACGCATCGCGGGGGTGCCGCCCGGGATAGAGGTCTTCCTCTTGCCCGCGCCTCCCTCGGAGGGACGCCGACCGCGCGCACGTTTTGCGCGCAGCCTCTGGGATACGCGGCGCCAGTCGCTCCAGACGTGCCTCCCGCGATTCCTCACGGGTAGCGGGAGGGCGGACCCGGAGCGAGAACGCAGCCGTTCCCCAAACCTGAAACCCCGGCGGGCGATCTCCGCCGCGGTGTGCGGCGACAGCCCGTAGCCAGCTATCCCGCGCGGCCGGGCGGGGCGCCGAAGACGGCGCGCCCGACACGCACCAGCGTGGCACCTTCCTCGACGGCGACGGGGTAATCGCCGGTCATCCCCATCGACAGATGTTCCATGCGCACCCCTGGAATCCCTGCTGCCGCCGCCTCAAGAAACAACTCCCGGAGGCCCCGGAAGACCGGGCGCGCCGACTCCGGGTCGGCCGCCAACGGCGCCATCGTCATCAGGCCACGCAGCGACAATCCCGGCAGGCCGGCCGCCCAGCGCAGGAACGGCAGCAGGTCCCCCGGCGCCAGGCCGTGCTTGGCGGACTCGCCGGAGACGTTCACCTGCACCAGCACCGGCTGAACCAGCCCCAGGCGGCGCGCCTCCCTGTCCAGGGTCTCGGCCAGGGAAGGACGGTCCAGGGAGTGGATCAGGGCCAAGGGGCCGGAGGCCAGGAGCGCCCGGGCCTTGTTGGTCTGGAGGTGGCCGATGAAGTGCCAGGCGACCCTCTCACCGACCGCCCCGCGCTTGGCGAGCACCTCCTGAACCCTGTTCTCCCCGATGGCCGCCACCCCCGCGGTGACGGCCTCACCGATCCTATCCGGCGCCACGCCCTTGGTGACGGCAACCAGGGTGACGGTGTCAGGATCACGCCCGGCCCGGCGCGCGGCGGCGGCGATCTCCTCCCGGATCGCTCGGATGTTCAAGGCGATGTCCAAACAGCCACCCCCCCGTCCTCCCGCCCGCCCGTCAGCCGGATAACCGCGCCGAGCCGCCCCGAGCGAGGCCCCTCCATCCTGTAGGAATAAAACAGGTCCCGTCGGCAGGCGGTGCAATAGCCGCTGACGAAGATGCGCGACTCCGGCACGCCGGCCGCCGCCAGGGGCCGGCGGTTGGCCTCCCGGAGGTCGAGGCGCCAGCGGCCCGGGCCCGCCTCGCGCGCGAAGGCGGACCACTCGTCCGGGAAGGCCGCCGCCAGGCGTTCGATGACCGGCCTGTCCACCTCGTAGCAGCACGGACCGATGGACGGGCCGATGGCCACCAGGCAGTCCGCCGGGCGGACGCCGAAGGCGGCGCTCATGGCCTCCAGGGTGGCGCGCCCGACGCCGCCCACCGTGCCCCGCCAGCCGGCATGAGCGATCCCGGCGGCGCGGCGCACCGGATCCAGGAAGTAGACCGGCACGCAGTCGGCGACCAGGATGGTCAGAGCCGGGTCGGGCGCGTCCGTGATCAGGGCGTCGCATTCACCGAACAAGCGGAACGGCGCCCCGGCTGCCTCATCGCCGGGAGACGCCGCCGTCAGGTCCCTGACGCACCCGACGCCTGTCCCGTGGACCTGGTGGGCCGTCACCTGGGCCTCCAGCGGAAAACCGGCCGCGGCGGCGAACCGCCGGCGGTTTTCCGCTACGTTGGCCGGTCCGTCGCCCACGTGCAGCCCCAGGTTCAACTCGGCATAGGGCCCCCGGCTGACCCCGCCGAGGCGCGTGCTGAAGATCCCCCTGGCCACCCCGGTGGCCCGGAACGGTTCCACCTCCAGGTATGTGACGCCGCCCGCCTCCCGCAGGGCGAAAGCCTCCCCCAACCGGCCGTCCCTCCCCTCGGACGGTACCCGGCACTTGTTCCGGAGCCCCGCCGAACCCGTCCAACGGCTCAGAGGTCAGCCGGGGCGGCACAGGGCGGGTTGAGGGGCCACGGGCCGCGGGTCAGGCGACCACCGTTACGGCGACGGTCCCGTTCCCGATCCCCGTAACCGGCTCCGGAAAAGGCCTCATGCTCGACGAGGATCACGTCGACTCCGATCTTGATGATCTTCTCCCAAGGGATGACGTAATCCTTGTCACGGCCCAGGAAACCGAGGAACCGGCTGCCCCCGGGCACGACGATGGCCGTCACCCGGCCCGCCTCCAGGTCGATTTCCAGGTCGTTGATCGTCCCCAACCGCTTCCCGTCCAGGACGTTGATCACGTCCCGGAGCCGCAGGTCGAACGAGGAGAGCACCGGCCATCCCCCCAGCCCCTCGGTCGCCGTCAAACCGTCAAAAAGGTCCGTAAAGAATATACGGCCAGGCCCCACAAACGAGACCTGGCCGAACAAACAACCTTGAGCCACGCCCCTGTCAGTGTCGCCGGGCGAACCATCCCCCGCGCCCCGCCAGCCCGAAACGTTGCCGCGCCGCGGACAGCCAATCGGCCACCGCCGACCGCACCTCCACGGGCACGGTCACCGGCCGTCCCTCGTCGGCCAGCACCACTGACCCGTCCATCAGCTTGAAAGCATGCACGGACGGGCCGGCCGCGGCCTCCCCCTGCGCCGCCCCTCCAGCCGGGCCATGCCCGATGAGGGGTTCGCCGTCGGCTCCGTCGATGCGGGGCGAAAAACACATGGCGGGGTAGAGGACGCACCACCAGTTGCGGCCGGCCCCGCGACCGATGACGACGCGCACCGCTTCGTACGTTCCCGGCGGGAACAGCACACCTCCCGCCTCGCGGGCGGGGAAGGGGAAACGCCCGACCTCGACCCGCACCGGGTCCGGTGAACCGAGGCGGCGCAGCGTCTCGCGTCCGATTTCCTCCATCCGGCCGCGGCGGGCGAGGAGCAACCGCCGCACCTGCCCGGCCGTCCGCGCCCCTTCGAGGGCGGGGGCCAGATCCGCGATCAGTGCGTCGCGGACCTTGAGCTTGATGGCCTGATCCGCGGGCCGGTCGCTGTTGGCGATGACATGAAAGCGGATCACCTGGCCGCCGAAGGGCTGCTGCGCCCCGGCCCCCACAACCCGGGGCAGGGCGGCCGCCAAGCCGCCGGCGGCCAACAGGAGGGCGGCCGGCCCCAGCCACATCCGGGGCCGGCGCGCCCCCAGCAACCACGAAAACTCCTGCCCCACGCCCGCCACCCCCGGCCTCACACGTACTTGCGCAACTGCATCAGCGCCGCTTTCTCCAGGCGCGAGACCTGGGCCTGGGAGATGCCGATCTCCTCGGCCACCTCCATCTGGGTCTTGCCTTCGAAAAAACGCAGGGTGAGGATCAGCTTCTCCCGCGGCTCCAGCTTCCTGAGGGCCTCCCGGATGGCCATTCCCTCCAGCCAGGCGCCGTCGTGGTCCTTCTCGTCCTTGATCTGGTCCATGACGTAGATCGGGTCGCCGCCGTCCTCGTAGATGGGCTCGAAGAGGGAAACCGGCTCCTGGATGGCGTCCAGGGCGAAAATGACCTCGTCCCGCGCCACGCACAGCTCCTCGG
>DYIH01000180.1 GCA_020723785.1 Thermaerobacter marianensis | reverse complement strand
CGATGTAGATTCGCATGTACATTCGCCTCACCCAGAGGCCCTTGGCATCCACTTCCAGGAAGTTTGTCCATTCCAGCCTAATCAGGTGTCTCCCCCGGTCGAAGACATTGACCGACGTCGGGGTGAGGAGCCCGCTCCCGGCAACGCCGTTAGAGCCATTCGAGCCGTTGTGCTGCATGTCGAACCGGAGTTCGTAACTGGCCGACCCGGCGAGGACACTCCGGAACAACCGGAAAGGCGTGGGCGACACGCCGGATTGCATCCGACCGAAGAGCGCCACTTCCTTGTAGTTAGGCGGTGAAGGGGGAATCGCCAGGAGATAGAACTCGATTGCGCCGTTCTGGCTCCACCCGCTGGGGGTGGCCCAGTCGGCATCGTCGGGCAGGACCGGCGTGTCGATCGATCGCTCGGGGAGGCCACTGAATTCGCTCTTTACGCAAGTAAAGCGCCAGATTGCTAGCACCATGTTGGACGACGCTGCATTATTGAAGTCAAGGCCTGGCGAAAGAATACTGGTGACCGTCTGAGTCAACACAACACGCTGCCACTCGGTTGTGGGGACAAATGAAGTTGTTCCAAGACCGGAATTGCGATTGATTAGCCGCATTGTGCCGGGGGTGCCGGAGATCAGCTTGACATACAGAGCCATGGAGTATGTCGCGCCGCTTTCTGGGGTAAGAACTTGCCAGAACTCGTCTTGAGCGTATGTCGCCCCATCTCCAGAAAGCTCAAGCTTATCTGCGGTTAGGGTACCGTCGGGCGCAGCGTACTGATTAGCTGTAATTACGAGGTGCGTACCAGCGTCTTTCTGCCAGACGGGGTCCGTAAAGTCGTCACTGGCTTCCAGGAGGTTTGAGCGCCTGGAAGTCGCACACGAGTCGGCGTTCCGCGTGCCGTCCACCCACGACACCGGCCACGACCCTTCCCACGCGAGGAACGCATCGAACCATAGGCTGGTGGCCACAGCGCTGTTCGTGGTGATGCGCACCGTGCAGGCCGTTGCGCCGGCCGAGGCCGTGATGGTGAGGCAGGCCAGGTCCGGAGTGGACTGGGTATAAATCGTCGTGTTGGCCGTGGCCGGCGTGCCTCCGTTGTCGGACAGGTTGAAGGTGAGACCGACCCCCGCCGCCGAGCCGGCCACCATGAATTGTACCGTGTAGGTCTTCCCGGCCGTAACAGGGAAGGGGTCCAGGTAGATGCCCTCGCCCGCTCCTACGCCTGGCGTGACGTACTTGATCGCCCTCGAGCCTTGGTAGACCTTCCCGGCGGTGGTGTCCGATGTGAGCGTGCCCACGCCGCCCACGGCGTTGAACCCGGTGGTGTTCGATAGCGTGTCCGACGCCGTCGCCTGATTGCTGGTGAAGAGGTTGGTCACGCTGCCCTCGAGCACCAGGCCCCCGCCATTGACCACGTGCGACACGTCCACGCCCGAGGCGTTCGTCACCTGCGGCGGCGTGGCGGTCGCAGCGCGGTCGAGCTGCGGCGACCAGACCGTGACCGCACCGGTCAGGTTCGCAGTGGAGGCACCGCCCAGCGTGGATGCGATAGCCGGGTAGATGCGGAGGGTGGCACTCGCGTTGTTGGTCCCGACCTTCGCCAGGCTCACGCGGTACCAGGTCCGGCCGATGCCGTCCACGACTGACGACACGACCACCGTTCCGCTGCCCTGAACCACGGCAGTGGCGCCGGACCCAGTGTCCAGGTGGCAGAAGACGTCGGCCGAGGGTGCCAGGTAGAAGAAGTACAGCCCGACGATATTCGCTGCCGACGACTGCAGCACATAGACGCTCCCTGTGAACCAGTCCGTGCTGATGGTAGTGGTGTGCTGCTGCTGCAGGTAAGCGCTCGTGGCCGTGTCGCCGTCGGTCAAGGTCCAGGCGTCGTAGGTACCGAAAGGGCCCTTGCCGGCCAATGTGCGGGTGAGCGTTCCCGATGTGGTCCACGCTGCGTTGGAGAGGTCCTTCGAGGCCTGGAATAGATTCCTGCGCTGCACCCAGGGCAGCCCCACCCGCGGCTGCGAGTCCGTCGCCGTCGTCAACGTGCCAGCCGACGAGACGTAGGTCGCCGAGCCTGTGCGCTGCAGCTCGAAGACCGCCGGGCATTCGTCCATGTGGCCACCGTCGTCACCGAGGAACCGCCACACGGTCTCGCGCCAATTCATCGCCCATGTGCCGCTCGCCAGGGCCGTGCCGCTGCTGTCTTCGAAGTAGATTTTCTGTGCGCCCGGCGGCAGTAGAAGCCCGTGAGCCTCCTCAATCTCGCCGACGCCGAAAGCGTCCAGCGTCACGACAACCCGCGCGGCCGAATCAGGATGGTCGCTTCGGACGTAGACCGCGGTGTTGGCGTACGAGGCGTTGCTGAACCGCGCCACCAGGTAAGTCGCGGCGCTCCCCGGGTTCGTGATGGCGATCGGGTTCCCGGTGCCCTTGAGGCTCGCATGGTCGGGCCGATCGTCCCGCACGATGAAGCCGGGGACCGCGCCAGGGGTCGGGTCGCCGGCGCACTGGTTGTAGACCCGCCGCCAGGTCGCATCGTGGACCTCGCCGACCAGCTCGACGCTCCCACGGTCGGGAAGGTGAATGTCCTGGCGGTCGGGGATGGCGATCTCGGTCAGCACCGGTTCGCAGATCAAGGCCCCGATCTGGAGCTTGTTTGGCAGGCGCGAGCAGGATCCCACCAGGACGCTTCTGGCCTTCTGCTTCGCCAGCCAGTCCTTGCACCGCAGGATCTCGACCAGCATCCGGATCCGGCGCTCCTGCCATGCGTCGATCGGCGGCAGCACGCGGTTATTGCGGCCGTACGTCTGCCGCACGGCCGGCGGCCGGCGTGCGGCCTCCTGCATCAGGCTCTCGTAGCTGCTGACGTCCAGCCTGTACCTGATGTCGTCGTTCAGGCAGACGCCGTTGACCAGTACGAGTGGTTCTTGCGGGAGGGCCATCTGGGTCACCCTAGGCGATCAGCCCGTAATCATGCAGGAAGTACTCCATGTCCAGATCCTCAGGCCCACCGGCGTCGCGGGTTCGGGTCAGGAGCTGGATGTACTCGCCGCCATTTGGGTCGGTGTAATGGACCGTGTCGCCCAGCTCGGCCCGGGGATCCAGCAGCGCGGTCACCGAGTACTCGATGCCTAGCCGCAGCGTCTCATCCTGGTCGCGCTCGGCGATATCACGGGCCGCCTGGATCGAGATGCCCGGCACCCGGCGGAGCTGAATGCGATGCCGGTGGTTGCCGGATGCGCTCGTGTCCCACTTGGGCACCAGCTTCCGCAGGATCTCGGGAGGGACGTACCGGGCGCTGACCCGCTGCTTGACGTCCCACTGCTGCCAGATCGTGCCGTAATTGGCCGCACCCTTGTTGGCTGGGGATTCCGTGGTGAGCGATGAGACCTTGGCGAGCCAGGCGCCGTGGATCTTTGTAGGAGCCTCGATCTCGGATACGGCCGGGCCGGTGATGTCCTTGTTGTAGTCGAGCTGGATGATGATGTCCGTCGGCTTCGTGCTGTAGCTGACCCACCCCATGCCCCGCGTGAGCGCATCCTGGTCGAGTTCGACGGTCTCACTGGCCACCCGCAGGCCCTCGGCAGTGGCGCTCGTCGAGTACGTATAGGCTCCGCCTACCGCGTCGCGAAGGAATACCACCTTCGTGGCCGGGTTCACCTCACGCACGAGGACAGTCGTCTTGGTCCCCGGGTTCGAGCCGCCCGCGCGCTCGATGAGGGTCAGGACCATCCCAGGGGTGATGCCCTCGACCGAGGCCAGAGTGAGCTGCGTGGCCGTCGGCCCCGCCGTAGCTGTCAGGACAAAGGGGCCGACGAGGCCGGCCGGCCGCCCGATTGGCTTGCGGTCGTAGGGCGAGATGAGGTACCTCGTCACGCCGTCGAAGACGCACACCGTGAGCAGGCCCCGGCCGGTGATCAC
>DYIH01000179.1 GCA_020723785.1 Thermaerobacter marianensis | reverse complement strand
GGGCGGGGGGATCGGGGCGGTGGGACAGGATCCCGGCGGCCCGGACCTGGCCGACCGCTGGATCCTCAGCCGCTTGGACGCGACGATCGCCGAGGTCACCGGGATGCTGGAGCGGTTCGAGCTGGGCGAGGCGGCGCGCCTGCTGTACGACTTCGTCTGGGGCGAGGTCTGCGACTGGTACATCGAGCTGGCCAAGCCGCGGCTGCACGGCCGGGCCGGGCCGGAGTCCCGGCTGGCGGCCCGGCGCACGCTGTGGACGGTGCTGGAGCGGTCGCTGCGCCTGCTCCATCCCTTCCTGCCGTTCATCACCGAGGAGATCTGGCAGCACCTGCCCCGGCCTGTCTCCGGGGTCCCCAACGGGTCCGAGACCGGTCGGGGTGCAACCGGCTGGCCGCAGGCATTGATGGCCGCCGCCTGGCCGGAACCGGCCGGCCGCCGCGACGCCGACGCGGAGGAGCGCATGGGCCTGGTCATGGAGGCCGTCCGCGGCATCCGCAACCTGCGGGCCGAGGTCAACGTCCCGCCGGGGAAGAAGGTGCGGGTTGTCGTCCTGGCCGCCGGCCGCGACCTGGACATTCTGCGGCAGGGCGCCGGCGCCGTCCGGCAGTTGGCCCAGGTCGAGACCCTGGACTTCAACCCGCCCGGCGGCGCGCCGGGGCAGGCGGTGGCGGCGGTGGCCGGCGGCGCCCAGATCCTCCTGCCGCTGGCCGGCCTGATCGACGTGGACCGGGAGGTGGCCCGCCTGACGAAGGATCTGAACGAGGTGCGGGCCGAGCTGGAGCGCGTGTCGGCCAAGCTGTCCAACGCCGGCTTCCTGGCCAAGGCGCCGGCCGAGGTTGTCGAGAAAGAACGGGCCAAGCAGTCGGAGCTGGAGGCGCGGGCGGCGGGGCTGGCCGGACGCCTGGCGCTGATGCGAGGTTGTGACAAGAGTTAGCATCACCGCTATTTCTCGACCATTGTGGATCAATAGGAAAATTGCTAGACTTAGAAAGGTCTAAATGCTGGCAACACCGGCGGTTCGTCGGGATTTGCTCGCATTTCTGCCCGGCGGTTCCAGGGGGGTGCGCGCGCTGCGGGGAAGAAAGACAAGCTGGCTGCTGACAACTATCTTTGTTCTGGTCGGCCTCTTCGTGGGCAACCGCATCGGCGACGCCATCCAAGCGGTTGTGCCGGCGGCGGCCAAGTACAGCGCCGTGGCCATCAAACCACGCGACGTCCAATTCCTGGACCTCGGCGTCACCGCCGGCTTCTCTTTCCGGGTGAACCTGCTCGGGGCCATCGGCGGGCTGGCCGGGCTCTTCCTGGCCCGGAGAGTGTGACGGTGCGTTCCCTGGTGCTGGCCTCGGCCTCCCCGCGGCGCCGCCGGTTGCTGGCCCAGCTCGGGTTGCCCTTTCAGGTCATGGAGAGCGACGTGGACGAAAACGGCGCGTTCGCCCGTGGCGGCTCTCCCGAGGAGCTGACCCAGGCCTTGGCGCTGGCCAAGGCCGCGGCGGTGGCCCGGCGGCTGGGTGGCGCGGAGCCCCCGCAAGACGCGGTCGTCCTCGGCGCCGACACCGTCGTCGTCATCGACGGCGAGGTCCTGGGCAAGCCTCGTGACGCGGCTGATGCGGAAGCCATGCTGGCCCGCCTGCAGGGGCGGACCCACACGGTGATCACGGGCGTGGCTGTCGTTGACGCCGCGAACGGCCGCCGGGTGACGGCTGCCGAAACGACACGGGTGACGGTGCGGCCGCTCACGCCGGAGCGGATCCGCGCCTACGTGGCCGGCGGCGAACCCCTGGACAAGGCCGGGTCCTATGCCATCCAGGGCTTGGGGGCCGTCCTGGTGACGCGGGTGGAGGGCTGTTTCTACAACGTGGTGGGCCTGCCGCTGGCCCGGACCGCGGACCTTTTGAACGACTTCGGCGTCGAGGTGTTGTCGGGTCATGGGGTGCAAGGGTTTCACCCTCAAGGAACTCCCGGCCGGTGAACGGCCCCGCGAACGCCTCATGCGCCACGGCGCGGCGGCCCTTTCCGACGCCGAACTGCTGGCCATCCTCCTGCGCACCGGCGACGCCGCCAGCGGACGGACGGCCTTGGACCTGGCCCGCGACCTGCTGGTCCGGGCCGGCGGGGCGGAGAACGGCATCGTCCGGGAGGGCCGCGCCCCGGCCAGCGGCCTGCGCTTCCTGGTGACGGCCACCGTCGAGGAGCTCAGCCGTGTCAAGGGCATCGGCCCGGCCAAGGCGGTGCAGCTCAAAGCGGCGGTGGAGATCGGGCGGCGGGTGGCCGCCGGCGGCGACCCGCGGCGCGAGGTGCGTAACCCCGCCGACCTCCGGGACCTGCTGATGGCGGAGATGCGTTACCTGGAACAGGAGCATTTCAAAACGGTCCTGCTGGATACCAAGAGCCGGGTCATCTCCGTCGAAGCGGTCTCCGTGGGCAACCTGGACTCTTCCCCGGCCCACCCGCGGGAGGTCTTCAAGACCCCGATTCGGAAAAACGCGGCCGCGGTCATCCTGGCTCACAACCACCCGAGCGGTGACCCGACGCCCAGCCAGCAGGACCTAAAGTTGACCCGGCGGCTGGCCGAGGCCGGGCGGATCCTCGGGATCGAGGTGCTGGACCACCTGGTCATCGGGGACAACAGATGCGTCAGTTTTCGCGAATGCGGCATCCCGTTCTGACGGTGGAGCGAATCGGAACGCTTTAATAATCGGGAGGTACGCCCTGCGATGTTGAACGGCTTTTATCAGTATTTTTCCCGCGACATGGGCATCGACCTGGGTACGGCCAACACGCTCGTCTACGTGCGCGGCAAGGGCATCGTGCTCCAGGAGCCGTCGGTGGTGGCCATCTCGGTGGACACCAAACAGCCGCTGGCGGTGGGGAACGACGCCAAGAAGATGATCGGGCGCACCCCCGGCAACATCGTGGCCATCCGCCCCCTCCGTGACGGCGTCATCGCTGACTTCGACATCACCCAGGCGATGCTGCGCCACTTCATCGGCAAGGCCGGCCGCGGCTTCGCCCTCTTCCGGCCGCGGGTCGTCGTCGGCGTGCCTTCGGGCGTCACCGAGGTCGAGAAGCGGGCTGTGATCGACGCCGCCATGCAGGCCGGCGCCCGCGAGGCCTACCTGATCGAGGAGCCCATGGCGGCGGCCATCGGCGCCGGGCTGCCGGTCTCCGAGCCGACCGGGAGCATGGTCGTGGACATCGGCGGCGGCACCACCGAGGTGGCCATCATCTCACTCGGCGGCATCGTCACCCACCGCTCCATCCGTGTGGCGGGCGACGAACTGGACGAGGCCGTCGTCCATTACGTCAAACGGCACTACAACATGCTCATCGGCGAACGGACAGCCGAGGAGATCAAGATAGCCATCGGTTCGGCGTACCCGATCAACAGCGACGAGGCGGTGGAGGTCCGGGGCCGCGACCTGGTCACCGGCCTCCCCAAGAACCTGCGCCTGACGGCCGACGAGGTCCGCCAGGCCCTGTCCGAACCGGTGGGGCAGATACTGGAGGCCATCAAGGTCACGCTGGAGCGGACGCCGCCCGAACTGGCGGCGGATATCATGGACCGGGGCATCGTCCTGACCGGCGGCGGCGGCCTCCTGCGCGGCCTGGACCGCAAGATCAGCCAGGAAACCGGCATGCCGGTGCTGGTGGCGGACGATCCCCTGCTCTGCGTGGTGCGCGGGACGGGCCGGATGCTGGAGTCCCTGGACAAGTACCGGCGCATGCTGACGAGCCCGAGGAAGATCTCCGCGTAGCATGCCGTGTTTTCATCCCCCTGGGGGGCGTCGACTGTGTGGCGGGTCGTGAGGGGCCGCCGCTTCTGGGCGGTCTTGGCCGTGCTGGTGCTGGCGTCAACGGCCGTGAGGCTGACGGCGACAGCGGAATCCCCCGTTCTGGCACCGGTTTCCGGCCTCCTGCA
>DYIH01000178.1 GCA_020723785.1 Thermaerobacter marianensis | reverse complement strand
CGGCTCATTTTCTACGATCCCCGGAAGTTCGGGCGCGTCCATCTTGGCCGGCTGCCGGGTGGGCTGCAGGCCCTGGGACCCGAGCCCCTCGACCCGGGGTTTACGGCCGGCGTCTTGGCCGGTATCCTTAGGGGGAGGAGGGCCGGCGTCAAGGCCGTCTTGCTGAACCAGGCGGCCCTGGCCGGCTTGGGCAACATCTACGCGGACGAAGCCCTGCACCGGGCCGGCATCCACCCGGCGCGCCGTGCGGACCGGCTGAGCCGCCGCGAGGTGGAGCGGTTGTGGGTGGCCGTCCGCGCCGTCCTCTCGGAGGCCATCCTCCACCGGGGGACCACCTTTTCCGATTATCGGGACGGGCATGGGGAGCCTGGCGGTTTTGCCGCCTTGCTGCAGGTGTACGGGCGGGAAGGCCGGCCCTGCCGCCGTTGCGGACGGGCGATCGAACGCATCAAGGTGGCCGGGCGCTCCAGCCGCTTCTGTCCCGGATGTCAGCCGGTTCACCGTGCCGCTCGCCGCGACAAGGGGTCGAATCGTTGCGCCGTTGGCCGCGACAAGGAGTGAAAGTTGTTGCAGTTCGTAGCGTTCGAGTTCGAAAACGAAAACGAATTGGAAGAGGCCGCCGATCATATATGGAAAAAGCTCGGCGCCACCGGGGAAATGACCATCCGGCCCCTGGGCGGGATGTGGCGGCTGGAGCTGATTCTGGAGAAGCCCCTGCGCCCGAACACCCTGGAGAAGTTCCAGGCCCGGCGGGTGGAATAGGTGCGGGTCATCGGCCTGACGGGGGGGATCGCCACGGGCAAGTCGACCGTGGCGCGCATGCTGGCTGAACTCGGCGCCGCGGTGGTGGACGCCGACGCCATCGCCCGCGAGGTCGTCGCGCCGGGCAAACCGGCGTGGCACCGGCTCCTGTCGGCCTTCGGTCCCGACATCCTGCTCGAGGACGGGCAGGTGAACCGGCGCCTGCTCGGCCGCCTCGTCTTCGGCTGCCCCCAAAAGGTCGAGATGCTCAACCGCGCCACCCACCCTTTCATCATCGAGGCCGTCCGGCGGCGGATCGAGGAGCTGGACCGATCAGGGTGCCGGGTCGCTGTGCTGGACGCGCCGCTGCTGCTGGAGGCCGGGCTGGAGGACATGGTGGACGAGGTCTGGGTCGTCACGGCGCCGCGGGACGTCCAACTGGCGAGGCTGATGCAACGGGACCCCGACCTGGGGGAGGACGAGGCCGGGGCGCGGCTGGATTCCCAGATGCCCCTGGAGGAGAAGGCGAGGCGGGCCGACGTGGTCATCGACAACGGTGACGGCCTGGAGGAGACCAACCGCCGGGTGCGGGATGCCTGGGAAGCGTTCGGCCGGGGTCGGGGCGAGTGATCCTGGACCTCCGCCGTTGGCGCTGGCTGAGGCGGCCGCTGGCCCTGCTGGCGACCGCCCTGGCGCTTTACGGCGCGGGGTGGCTGGCGGCCGTCCGGTTGTTCCCCCTGCACTACGACGACCTGATCGCCGCCGAGGCTAGGCGGAACGGCCTCGATCCCCTGCTGCTGGCGGCGGTGATCCGGGTGGAAAGCGGCTTCCGCCCGGACGCCCTGTCGTCGGTGGGCGCCCGGGGGCTCATGCAGGTGGTGCCGGAAACGGGCGCCTGGGCCGCGCGGCAGATGGGCTGGCCCGATTTCCATCCCGAACGGCTTTTCGACCCGGCCGTCAACATCCCCATCGGCGCCTGGTACCTGGCCAGCCTCCGCCGGGAGTTCGGCGGCCGGCTCCCCGCCGCCCTGGCCGCCTACAACGGCGGCCGGCAAAACGTGCGCCTGTGGCTGGACTCGGGCCGCTGGGACGGCGGCGCGGCTTCCGTGGATGCCATCCCGTTCCCCGAGACGCGCCACTTCGTGCGGCGCGTGCTGCTCAACTACCGGGTTTATCGCTGGCTGTACGGCTGGCGGGGCCTGTTCCCCGTCCGTATGTAGCCGCCGGATGCCGGACGACAGCCGGCCCGGCAGGCGACCGGGGCTCCCGCGCCGACGCCGGCACCTCACGGGCAGATCGACGGCTCCACCGTGTTCACCGTGACCTGGACGTTGCGCAGGACCTTGAAGTCGACTCGAATGCAAACCTTTTCCCAGAACTTCTCGAAAATATCCACCTTATCCACCAGTTCCCGGGGCGGGATGCCGCTGAACTCCTCCTCCAGGACGACCCTGGCGTCCTCGATCTCCACCCAGTCGCCTGGTAGGGCGCCCGGCGTGTCGACGCAGCAGCCGAAGGGGATCGTGAAGTCCACGGCACCGATCACGCCGTCCTGCCGCTTGTACTCCACGTTTTTCAGCAGCGTGCCGTCGACGAGCACCTTGCCGTCCCCCACGGTCGCCTTGTCGATGCGGACCACCTTGGTGACGCGCTTCAGTTCATGAAACAACTTCAGCCGGTGCGGCTTGGTCATCAGGAAGACCTCGCAGTCTCCTTTGAAGATGACCTCCGGCGCCTTGATGCAAATCGTCCCCATGAGTCATTCCTCCCTGTGGAATCGTTTTTGAAAAACATCGCAGTGCGGTTCGGGTTTCTGCTGCTTCCTGATCGCTTGCGGCATCACCTCCCTCGCCTTCGTTGCGGAGGCAGGCTGTCCGATTCAGAGATATGCGAGGCATGGACAGGTTGACACACCGCAAGCTGGGCGCGAATCGCAGTGACGCCGGCAACGCCGCAGATGGGCCTTTTTCACCCGTTGTACTCGTTCTTCCGTCGTACTCATTCTTCGTGGAACCGCCACAGCCCCTCGGCGCGGGCGTCCTCGTAAGCGGCGCGGACCTCTGCGCGGGTGGGGCGGCGGTCCAGGGGCGGGTAGCGGTCGGCCTGGTAGTCCGGGTGGTACTGGTCCATCAGGTTAATATAGGTGTTTCGCGAGACACGGGTGGCTAGAAAGTGAGCGATCTGGCGCGTCCCCGCCAGGCCGTCGGGCAGGATAAGGTGGCGGACCAGGAGGCCGCGGCGCGCCAGGCCGTCCTCGCCGATGACCAGGTCACCCACCTGCCGTTGCATCTCCAGGACGGCCTCCTGGTTGCGCCGTGGGTAGTCCTTGACGCGGGAGAGGCGCCGGGCCACGTCCGGGTCGGCGTACTTCATGTCCGGCATGTAGATGTCGACGACGCCGTTCAGGAGGCGCAGGGCGTCCGCGTCGTCGTACCCCGCCGTGTTGTACACCAGCGGCAGCCGCAGGCCGGCTTCGGCGGCGAGGGCCACGGCCTGCAGGATCTGGGCGATGACGTGGCTGGGGGAGACCAGGTTGATGTTGTGGCAGCCCCGCCGTTGCAGGCGCAGCATCATCTCCGCCAGCCCTTCCGCCGTCACCGCTTTCCCTTCGCCCGCCTGGCTGATCTCCCAATTCTGGCAGAAGGCGCACCGCAGGTTGCACCAGGCGAAGAAGATCGTGCCCGAGCCGCGCGTGCCCCGCAGCGGGGCTTCCTCGCCGTGGTGGGGGTGGTAGGCGGCCACCACCGCGTCAGCGCCGGTGCGGCAGACGCCGCGCCGGCCGGCCAACCGGTCCACATGGCAGTGCCACGGGCAGAGGACGCAGTCGGCCAGGGCTGCGCGGGCCGCCTCGGCGCGGCGCGCCATTTCCCCAACGGGGAGGGTGAGGTAGGCGGGCTCGGCGTGGGCCAGGTCTTGGTGTGTCAAGGGGCGGCCTCCTTTCCGAATTCATTATGCCCCGGCGGCGGGGCGGGGAGAAGAGCACGGCGAAACCCGGCACGAAGCAACAACGGTCCCCTTCTTGCGGGGATAGCCACCTGCCGCGCATGGGCGGTGAAATACCTCACTTCGCGAGGACCCTTGTCCTGTAGGGGAACGCATTCCCCGCCGGCAGTCCGTCCCGACCCATCCCCGGTTTTGGACCCGGCCGATTCGCGGACCTGAACTACGGAACCATCGGGGAAGG
>DYIH01000177.1:3548-3953 GCA_020723785.1 Thermaerobacter marianensis | reverse complement strand
GAACAGAGTTCGGGTAAAATTTGAACCCTTGGTCGACCGGTAACGTGTTTAAAAATTATCTCAACTGGCAGAGCCTGTATACAAATCCGGTTCTGGCAGGGAGGAAAGCGCTGGATACAGAAGACCACCTCGTAACGCAACCGAGATGACGGGGTGAGCCGATGGCCTGCAACTTCCGCATCGTGGACCGGGACCAAATGTACCTGGCCGGAGCCGACTGGCCCGCCTCAAGGAATGCTAAGGAAAGGACGGTGCGCAGGATGGTCGGGGAAGCGTGCCGGGCGTAGCATCCGAATTGACCAACCACCTCAGCCGGGGCACCAATCTCCTTGAATCGTTGCGTGGCAGAAACCGCCTAATCTTTCGCCTATCTGTGCGACAGGCTCATTAACCAGGCGCATAATC
>DYIH01000177.1:0-3538 GCA_020723785.1 Thermaerobacter marianensis | reverse complement strand
ACCGCGCCAAAA
This sequence comes from Thermaerobacter marianensis, assembly GCA_020723785.1. GTDB lineage: Bacteria > Bacillota > Sulfobacillia > DYIH01 > DYIH01 > DYIH01. Next base: position 3,526 of record DYIH01000177.1, on the reverse strand, counting down.
CATTATTAAAACATTATTACCGTGGTGCATATTACCGTCATGCATATGGTTTGTGCATGAGTCGCGCAAGCCTTGTGCGGCAAGGGCTCGCAGCCCTGGAATATAACTGTGGTTAATAAAGCTATCGAGTCCAGGCGGGGGACCGCCCGACTCTGTCGCGTCAAGGTGGGGGGGTCGCCCGACTCCGTCGCGCCCAGGTTGTTCGACAGGCTCTGGACCGGGAGGGAAGCGGGCTATGACCGCCTGCTCCGCCGCGCCAGCCACAGCACGGCCAGCCCCGCCGCCACGCCGGCGGCGTCGACCGCCACGTCCCACGGGGCGGCGATGCGGCCCGGCACCCGGCTCTGGTGCCATTCGTCGAGTACGGCGAAGCCGGCCGCGCCCAGGCCGGCCAGCAGCCAGACCGCCGGGCGCGACAACCGCCCTGCTCGGCTTGGCGGGCGGCAGCCGTTCCGCGGCGGCCGTGGCGCCGGAAGTCGGGTCAGCCCTGCCGGCGGCTGCGGGCCGGCCACCGGGCGCGCCGCCAGCCACTTCTCCAAGAGGACGGCCAACAGGACGGCCAGGACCGCGTATTCTACGAAATGAACGGCCTTGCGGGCGTAAAACTGCCAGCGGCTTACGGTTGCGTAGGATGCGCCGGGAAAGAAGACCCGCTGCAGGTAGAGGGTCACGTTGTGGCCTGACAGCTCGCTCCGGGCGGACGAGAGGTAGATCAGGAGCGCCCACGCCGCAGCCCGCGCCGCGTCCCACGCCATGGCGCGCACCGCAGTGCGCACCGCAGCCCGCACCGCAGCCCGCGCTGCGGCCCGCGCCGTTGCCCGCGCTGCGTCCCGCGCCGTTGCCCGCGCTGCGTCCCGCAGGGTCCGCCAGCCACCCACCGCTCAGACCCCGGACGCGGGAACGCCGGCCGCGAGCAGTTCGCCGGCGCACCGGACGGCCGCCTCCAGGTCGGCCGTGCGGAGGCGGTAGACGGGGACGGAGCGGACCAACCTCGCCAGGACGCGGAAATCCCGCCCCAATTGTTCCGCGGTGTCGGCGAAGCTCTGGAAGGTCAGGTCGGCCAGGGCCCGCCCCGGCGTCAGGCGGGCCAGGAGCGGCGCAGATGGCTCCTCGCGGCGGTCGGGGAAGAGGACGGCCGCCACGGGCCAGGAGGCGCCGCGGGGCGGCAGCCGCTCACCGCGGACGAAAGCGCACCAGGCCAGCGGCGCGGCGAAGAAGCCCTCGGGATAAGGCACCGCCCACTCCATCAGGGCGAGGTCGTCCGAAGCCAGTTCGGCCTTGACATGCATGGCGCCCGGGGTGGGCCACACCCGCAGGGTTTCCGGGCAGAGGACGGCGCAGTCGTCCGAAAGGTAGGTCCAGCCGTCGTGCAGGAGCCGCAGGGTCAGGGTGGTCTTGCCGCTGCCGGTCACCCCGGAAACGATCACCGCCCGCCCCGCGCACCCCAACACGGCGCCGTGGATCAGGGTGTACCGCCGGCGCAGGTGGGTCGTCCAAGCTTTGAAAAGGCGCCATTCCGCGACGGCGACGGACTCCGCCGGCACCGGCTCGCCGGCAGGCGGCGGCGCCCCGGGGCCTGCCGGCGGCACCCCGCCCGGCGCAAGTCCTGCCCCGGCATCCGGCGCGAGCCCCGCTCCGCCGCCCGGCGCGAGCCCCGCTCCGTCCGCCGCGGGGAGGAAGGAGGCCAGGAAGGCGGGGTAGGAGCCCGAGAAGGTGGCGGCGCCGGAGAAGTCGCGGGGAAAATCGCACGCCAACCTACTCAACTCCGGTTGCATCCCGGCGTCTGTCAACGTCCCGGACCCCGGCGGCGTCCCGTGGACCGACCATGCCGGCGCCGTCCGGCACGATCCACGCGCCGTCCGACACGACGAACCCCCGCCGCGTCATGTCGCCGATGAAGGACTCGACGTCGGAGAGCACCTGACCGCGATCGGCCGGCAGGGCGGCCACCACCTCCTCGGCGATCTCCTCCACCGTCCGCGTGCCGTCGCACAGTTCCCAGATGGCCGCCGCCATCGGGTTCAGGACGACGACCTCCTCCTGCTCCGGGTCGCACACGACCAGTTCGTCCTCGAACTCCTCCACCAGCAGCCCCGGCCGCTGGCGGAAACAGCGCCGCGTCTCCCCGCCCGCCATTCGGACATCCCACCTTTCAATATCAACATGCGCTCCTGGATCATCTTTCCGTGAAACCGTCAGCGGTTGCCAACCCCAGGTGGCGCTTGAGCCAGGGGGCGCCGGAGGGCGGCTCCAACCGGTCGCGGATGCGTTCCGCCAGGCCGACGGCATCCTCCGGGCGGCACCCGCGGCGCCGCCAAGCGTCCACCGCCCGCTCCGGCAGCGATGGCTCACCCCTCCGCAGCCCGTGCGCCAAAGCAAAGCTGATGGCCTTGCGCACCGGGCCGCCAGGGTAGGAACGCGGCGCGACCGGCCAGCTGCCCCGCCCCTTCATGGCCCGCTGCTCGACGGCCATCTGGTGGGCGAAGGCACGCACCCTCAACAGGTTCCGGTGATAAAGGGGGTGGCGGACGGCGGAACCGGCCAGCAGCTCCGGCTGGTCCGGCGCGTCCCGCGGCTGCGGCCGCGGCCGCAACCGCAGCCGCTTCGGCGGCTTTCCCGGTTCGATGGTCGATGGTCGTCGGTTCGCCATGCTGCTAGCATTTGACATCCATCGTTCGTTTCCTGCTTCCAGCGGACCTCGATCTCGATCTTCCGTGATGTGGGGTCATCTGGTAAACTCAAGACGCACCCGGTCACGGCCCCCGCGGCCCCGGAAACGAACACGGGGGGCGGCCGCGACGACCGCCGTGAGGACAGCCGGTTGAGGCGCGTGGAAGGAGCGGCGAACCTGCGCATCCTCGTCCTGTCAGACACCCACATCCCCCACCGGGCGCCTTTCCTGCCGCCGCAAGTATGCGCCGCGCTCCGGCAGGCGGACCTCATCCTCCACGCCGGCGACCTTGCCAGCGAGGAGGTCCTGGACGAACTCGCCCTCTTCGCCCCCGTCGAGGCGGTCCACGGCAACATGGACCCCCGGGAAGTGCGGCGGCGCCTGCCGCGGCGAAAGCTCCTGGAGATCGGCGGCTACCGCGTCGGGCTCGTCCACGGCGACGGGGGCGAGGGATGGGATCGGTCGCGCGTGCCGGAGCAGGCCCTGGCCGCTTTCCCCGGCGCGCATGCGGTGGTGTTCGGCCACACCCACGAACCGCTGAACCGGCAGCGCGGCGCCACCCTCCTGTTCAACCCCGGCTCGCCTACGGACCCCCGTCTGGCGCCCCGCTGCTCCTTCGGCTGGCTCCACCTGGGCCGCGGGCCGGAGGAGCCGATCCGCGGCGAGCACGTCTTCTTCAGCCGGCCGTGACCGAATAAGGGCTGGCGGTGCTCGTCCGGGCAAAAGCTGACTTGCCGGCCACACCTCGGCGCGACAGGCTTATTAACCACAGTTATATTCCGGGGCCGCAAGCCCTTGCTGCGCAAGGCTTGCGCGACTCATGCACAAACCATATGCATGACGGTAATATGCACC
>DYIH01000176.1 GCA_020723785.1 Thermaerobacter marianensis | reverse complement strand
CGCCCGGGCGCGGCTTCAACGACAAGACCGTGCTGCAGCGGGCGGCCATCGTCCTGGCCGGTCCGCTGGTCAACATCTTCCTGGCGGCGGCATTGTTCGTCGTCGCCCTCTCGGCGATCGGCATGCCCGACGGTCTCCTGCTGAAGATCGACCGGGTGCAGCCCGGCAAGCCGGCGGCCGCCGCCGGGCTCCGGCCGGGCGACAGCATCGTCGCCATCGACGGGAACCGCCTGCGGGACTGGAGCGAACTGCGGGAACGGGTGGCGGCCAGCCCGGGCAGGCTGCTGCAGTTCCACGTTGAACGCGACGGGCGCAGCCTGATCATACCCGTGACCCCCGAGCGGGCGCCAAACGGGCAGGGCTTCGCCGGTATCAGCCCCGAGGTCCGGTTCCGCCGCGTTGGCCTGCTCCAGGCCGTCCCGCTGGGCCTGGATTTCACCGTTCGGACGGTGGCGGGCACGCTGGGCGGCCTGTTCGGGGTCTTCCGGGGGGCGCCAGGGGTGGACTTCGGCGGCCCGGTGCGCATCGGCGTGGAGATCAGCGAGGCGGCGCGGATGGGCCTCTGGAACGTGCTGATGCTGGCGGCCGCTCTCTCCGCCACCCTCGGGCTGATCAACCTCTTCCCGATCCCGGCCTTGGACGGCGCCCGCCTGGCCTTCCTGGGCTTCGAGGCCGTGCGGGGCCGCCCCGTGGACCCGGAGAAGGAAAACCTGATCCACTTCGTCGGTTTCGCCTTTCTGATGCTGGTGATGCTGGGGATCACCTATCGCGACATAGTGCGGTTGAGTCTGGGCTGAGGGTGCGGTGGTCGGATGGTCGAGCGGAGAAGGACGAGGCCGGTGCGGGTCGGACCCCTGACCATCGGGGGCGGCGCGCCGGTCTCGGTGCAGGGCATGGCCAAGACCGACACCCGCGACGCGGCGGCGACGGCAGCCCAGGTGCGGGAGATGGTGGCGGCCGGCGCGCAGATGGTCCGCCTGGCGGTGCCGGACGCGGAGGCGGCGCGGGCCCTGGGGGCGATCCGCGACAGGCTGCGGGCCGAAGGGGTGGATGTGCCCTTGGTGGCCGACATCCACTTCGACCACAAGCTGGCCCTGGAGGCGCTGCGCCAGGGGATCGACAAGCTGCGCCTCAACCCCGGCAACATCGGCGGCCGGGACAAGGTGCGGGCCGTCGTCGAGGCCGCCCGCGAACGGGGCGTGCCGATCCGCATCGGCGTCAACGCCGGCTCGCTGGAGAAAGACCTGCTGGAGGCCCACGGCCGCACCCCCCGCGCCATGGTGGAAAGCGCCCTGCGCCACGCCCGCATGCTTGAGGACCTGGACTTCCGGGACATCGTCATCTCGTTGAAGGCCTCGGACGTGCCGACGATGGTCGCCGCGTACCGGCTGCTGGCCGATCAGGTGGATTACCCCCTGCACCTGGGGGTGACCGAGGCCGGGCCGGGGTTGGCCGGGACCGTCAAGTCGGCGGTGGGGATCGGCCACCTGCTGGCCCTGGGCATCGGCGACACGATCCGCGTCTCGATCACCGGCGACCCGGTCGAGGAGATCCGCGTCGGCCTGGAGATACTGTACAGCCTGGGCCTGCGGCGCAAGACCCTGGAGATAGTCTCCTGCCCCACCTGCGGCCGCATCGAGATCGACCTGCAACGGGTTGTCCGCCAGGTCCAGGAACGGCTGGCCGGCCTGGAGAAACCGGTCAAGGTGGCGATCATGGGCTGCGCCGTCAACGGCCCGGGCGAGGCCGGCGATGCCGATGTCGGGCTGGCCGGCGGCCGCGGCGTCGGCATGATCTACCGCCGGGGCCGCATGGTGCGCAAGGTGTCCGAGGATGAAATGGTGGAGGCGCTGGTCGAGGAGATCCGGAGGTTGTGAAACGGTTTGCATGGTTGAGGTTGGCTGGACGCATGGATCGAGGCCCCCTTCCCGCATCCCTGGCACACCCCGCCCGTTCATGCTATCCTTTGGAATGACACCGGTCAGTATCGGGATTCCCGCCGGATCGTCGGATTCGGCGGGGTGGAGCCAAAGGAGGCTTGGCGCGTGCGCCTGTCCAACCTGCTGGCGCCGACGCTGCGGGAGACCCCGGCGGAGGCGGAGATCGCCAGCCACCAGCTCATGCTGCGGGCGGGGCTGATGCGCAAGGTGGCGGCGGGTATCTACACCTTCCTGCCCCTGGGCCACCGGGCCGTGAGCAACGTGGAGCGCATCATCCGGGAGGAGATGGACCGGGCCGGCGCCCAGGAACTGCGGTTGCCGATCGTCCAGCCGGCCGAGTTGTGGGAGGAGACGGGCCGCTGGGCGGCCTACGGCGAGGAGATGTGGCGCGTCAAGGACCGGCACGGCCGCCTCTTCTGCCTCGGGCCGACCCACGAGGAGATCGTCACCGACCTGGTGCGTAACGAGGTCAGCTCCTACCGCCAGCTGCCGATCAACCTCTACCAGATCCAGTTCAAGTACCGGGATGAGATCCGGCCCCGCTTCGGCGTCATGCGGGCGCGGGAGTTCGTCATGAAGGACGCCTACTCCTTCCACCGGGACGAGGCTTCCCTCCACGAGACCTACGCCCGTATGTACGAGGCCTACTGGCGGATCTTCACCCGCTGCGGCCTGGACTTCAGACCGGTGCTGGCCGACTCGGGGGCCATCGGCGGCAGCTACACGCACGAGTTCTGCGCCCTGGCCGATGCCGGCGAGGCCGCCCTGGTCCACTGCGACGCCTGCGGCTACGCCGCCAACGTGGAGCGGGCGGAAGCCGCGCCCGCCGAACCGCGCCCGGCCGGCGCCACGCCGCCGGGGCCGGCCGAGCGGGTGGCCACGCCGGGCGTGCGCTCCATCCCCGAACTGGCTGCCTTCCTGGGCGTCGAGGCCCAGGAGACGGCCAAGACCCTTTTCTTCTGGTCGATCCACGGCGACGGCCGGCAGGAACTCCTCGCCGTGCTCGTCCGCGGCGACCGCGACGTCAACGAGGTCAAGCTGAAGAACCACCTCGGCGCCCTGCACGTCCAAATGGCCGGGGCCGACGAGGTGCGGGAGAAATGCGGCGTGCCCGTCGGCTTCGCCGGGCCGGTGGGGCTGAAGGGCGTTCGCCTCCTGGCCGACGTCGAGGTGATGGCCGCGCCGGCCCTCGTCGTCGGCGCCAACGCCGAGGACGCGCATCTGCGCAACGTGCAACCGGGCCGCGACTTCTCTCCCGGCGCCGTGCTGGACCTGCGCCTGGTCGGCCCCGGCGACGCCTGTCCGGAATGCGGGGCGCCGCTCCAGGGGCGGCGGGGCATCGAGGTCGGCCAGGTCTTCATGCTCGGCACCAAGTATTCGGAGGCTATGGGGGCCACCTTCCTGGACGAGCACGGCCAGGCCCGGCCGGTGATCATGGGCTGCTACGGCATCGGCGTGACGCGCACGGTGGCCGCCGTCATCGAGCAGCATCACGACGCCGACGGCATCGTCTGGCCGGCCAGCGTCGCCCCGTATCAGGCGGTGGTCGTTCCCGTAAACGTTCAGGAGGAGGCCCAGCGACGGGCGGCCGAAGACATCTACCGCGGCCTGCAGGCGGCCGGGGTGGAGGCAGTCCTCGACGACCGCGACGAGCGGCCCGGAGTCAAGTTCAAGGACGCCGACCTGGTGGGCTTCCCCTTCCGGGTGACGGTGGGCAAGACCCTGGCCGAGGGCCAGGTGGAGGTGACCGACCGCCGCACGCGGGAAACCCGCCGGGTGCCCCTCCCCGAGGCGGCGGCGGCCGTCCGGGAGCGGCTGGCTGCGGCGCTGGCCGGTCTCGACCCGGATCGGCGGCCCTTCACGCCCTGGTCCGCCTCCCCCGCGGAGCGCGCGACGGCCGGGGCGCGGGAGCGGGTGTAGCTTGCCTTTTCATACGCCTTGAGGTGGGGTGAGCCGATGCGGGTGGTCGCCATCATCCCGGCGTACAACTAGGAACTGACCCTCGGCGCCGTCATCGAGGCGGTGCGCCAGGTGCCTGCGGTGGACGAGGT
>DYIH01000175.1 GCA_020723785.1 Thermaerobacter marianensis | reverse complement strand
TGCCATTAGAAGAAAAATTTGGAGCGAAATCGTCGGGGAGTTCGCCGCCGGCAATGTCACCCGCGACCGGCACGACAGCGGACTTTGCCGTTGCCGTCACCGTCGGCAAGGCCGCCCAGCGGCGATCAACACGCACCCGGCAACCGCGTGCCTCGAGACGTTCGGCCAGCCGGCGGCCCACGTCGTACCGCAGGCCATCGGTGAAGAGGAGGCATCCGCCCGGTTCGGCGACAACCCTCTCCTGTTGGTGCTTACCGGGGAGCGGATGGGCATCCACCGCTCGCTGGAAGGCGCGGGCCGACTCGTCCAACCATGGCTCCATCAGTGTTCGCACCGTATTCTTGATGAGGTCTTCGTTGGCGGGGGAAGCCTGGGCCACCGCTTCCCAAGACGCGGCATCCGCTTCCCAGGCGCCCTCGACGTAACGGTCCGCGATCTCCTCCGGCGTACCGCCCCCGAGGGCCGACCGGGCCACGCGGGCCAGCCGCGCCAGAGGTTCGAGCACCATGGCCATGGGAGAGAGGCCGAGCCGCGCCCATACCCACTGGCGGCGTTCGGCATGCTGCCGTTCCAATTTGAGCACCCTGGCGCATGCTTCGCCATGAAGAAGCCCTTGGAGGCTGGCCAGGGCGGCCCGCGCTGCGTTCTCTTCTTCCTCGTTGACATCTGGCCAGCGTGAACGGTCGAGCAGGATCCGCATGGGCCTGGAACGGCGGAGCAGGTCAGGAATGCCGGGATATGCGCCCGGCGCCTCCTCGAATCGTTCCCAAACCTCGGCCCACGGCCCTTCGCTCAGGCCAAGGCGTTCGCCGGCGGCAATCTCACCGTCAGCCTCGGGATCAAAGTCCAACTTCTCCCGGCACTGGTTGCGGAAAGCCGCCCAGCGATCGGAACCCATCCGCTCCCTCGCCGCAGCCGGCTCACACATCCAGCGCAGCAGATCACGCACCACATCGCTGGACAGCAACCGGTCGAAGTCCTCGGCCTCCAGCCGCCGACCCTGGAGCTGCGCGACGGGCGTCTCGGCAACTTCCCGCAGCGCCCGCATCAGGGCTTCGCGCGTACCCTGATCCCTTGCCAGATCGAGCCCAAGCCCGGTGGGCGAGGTCAGAAAGGCCGTCACCGTCCAATCATGGCCACCACGCTGCAGCCACAGCGTCCCCCGGTACATCAACTCGACCAGGGGCCTAAGTCCCGCCCGGCACTCCTCCCCCGCTCGCAGATCTTGTTTGGCCACACCGGGCAGGTAAACGATGGGGACGCGATCAGCGGGTATGTGTGGCTCCTCCAGTGTCCGGTCGACCACGCAGCGGATCCAGATCGCCGGTCCGGTGCGTACGCCCGGATCATAGTCCCCCAACACGAGCATCTCCGGCAGGCGCTGCAGCAGCCTGCTCTTCAAAGACAACCACTGCCGCTCCGGGTCCGTCCACAGGATCGCCGCCGGGCGAACCATGCCATCCGGGGCGGCATCGCAGGCGCGCAGCGCGGAAACGAGCGCATCCAGGAGGGTCGCCGAGGTGTCGGTGAGGGTCCTCATGAGACGGCCTCCCTGGAGGTACGCTCTCGCGCGGCCCGCTTGACCCGGTTGCTGTAGTGCAGGTCGTTCCAGCGGTTGCCGTCGAAATGCGGCCCGCCCATGAAGTCGGTGCGATGCGCAGCGTGCCTTTCCGGATCGCAGCCCCAGAACCACGGGTAATCGTCCTGCGGCCGCAAACCCTGCGGCTCCCTGCCCCTGTCCTTGTTCCAGTTGATGTTGGGCTTCGAGCGGAGGATGCCGGCGCCGGCCCGGCCGCCGTTGCGCAGGCTGGCCAGAAGGAAGGGCCGGATATTCAGTCGCACACCGTCGTTGGTGTCCGGCTCCCAGCCGATGGGCTGCTGATGCAGCGGCTTCCAGCGCACAAAGATGTCATACGGCGGCTCGCCGTCGAGGATCTTTCTAAGTTGATCCTGCAGATCGAGAGCCGCCGCCAGCCGCCCGTCGGCCCCTTCGCGGCCCTCGCGCTGCTCAGCCCTCTGGCGCTCGATCCAATCCCCAAGGTACGTATAGGTCAGGGCCTCCAAGGTGCGCCGGCCTTCACCGTCCGGGCCGGCCAGGCGGTGGTAGTTCACCAGGGCGTGGAAGCCGTCCAGGCGGCCATCCCAGATGTGCCACACGAAAGGCCGGTGGTGGAAGAGCCTGCAGTGCTCCTCGAAGAACCGGTCCCGCAGCCATTCCTCCAAGGTGGCAGCGGGCCGGCCATTGCCGGCCGCGGCCTGGAGAAGCTGCCGTTCCTTGGCCGGCGACCATTCGCGGCCGTAAGCGGCGGCCAACAGCCGGCGCAGTCGGTCCGCCGCCGAGGCCTCCCCGCGCGCGGGAGAAAGGCAAACGATCCCGTCCTCATCAGCATAGGGGAGAAGGTCGTTGCACCTGGCCACCCATTGCCTGGACTCGTCGGCAAGTTCCATCTCCGGATCCAGTTCGGCCGGCCAGCGGTAGCCGAGCAGCCGCGCCACCGCCACCTGGAGCACGGTGGCATCGGTGCGTAGCGGACCGTGGGCGGTCCACTTGCTTTCTTCGTCCCAGACCACGGAGCCGCAGGGATGACCGTGGAAGATCCATTGGGTGGGATCGTCGGAGTAAGGCCTGGGCAAGCCGTTGGGGTATCTTTTGGCCGCAACGTTTTGCCAATACGCGAGGTCGAAGGGAACCTTCACCAGAGTGGCGTTGGTAACCTTAAGCGTCTGGTCAATGCGCCGTACCGCTTCGTTATACTCCGGCGAGGAGCAAAAGCACCAGATGGCGGGAAGGTGGGTGGGGTTGTGGGGAACTATAACGGCGCAATTAGTGTCGAACTTATCCCCCGAATACAGCGCACACGGCAACTCGCGGACTTGACGGACTACCACACCGTGCTTACCCCAAGCGTCTGTTCCCCTTAAATATGCGCTTCCGTAACGGAATGCTTCCTGTATACCATTGCTCCACCATAGAACCAGCCCTTTGCCCCCGTAATGTGTAGTGCGTTCTACCGTGCTCTGCCACAAAGCGCACTCGGTATGAACTCTATTAGTTTCCCAAAATGCTCGACCATATCGACTAAGATCAGCCGGTGAAATCCCTTGCAGACCTATGGCATAATTGGCCAATAGCTTGTGTGCCGACATTTCTTCCAGCAACACTCGTACATCCGGATTCTCCAGCTGCTTCGTCTGCTCCACCTGCTTAACCTCGCCGGTGCGCAATAGCTCGGCCTTCTCCTCCGGCTGGCGGGGCTCGGAAGCATCTATACCCGAAATGAGGTTCGCCTTATCGGTGCCCTTCCGCTCCTGTCCCCGGCTGATGTTGATGAGGATAGTGAAAGCACCTGCCGCCGCTGAACTGTCAAAGCCCCCTTCCCCCAACCGCGCAACCAGATGCCAGGTATCGCTTTTGAGGAGCTTTTCACGGACGTTCTTATAGCTGGTCAGGAACAGCCAGTTCTGGGGCAAAACGATGGCGGTGGTGCCGCCCTTCCGGCAGAATTGCAGGCAACGCTCAAGAAAAACGGTCGCCAGGTCATGCTTGGCGGCGGGATAATGCGCATCACAGAAAGTTCTAAGTTTCTCACCCAACTGGCCCCGGTATTTGTATGGCACATTGGTGATCACCAGATGGTACTCGCCGGCCAGGAGTTCGGCGGCCTTGGCGATACCCTGGGCGGTGACCCCGATCTCGCGCTGTTCGTCACTTCTAGCAACCTCATCCCGACGCAACACCTGTTGCAGCAGGGGCTCGATTTCGCTGAACTCGACGGAAAACAACTCGCCGCCGGGCGTTGCCCGAGGCGGATCAATCAACGATCCGAGTTCCGGAGCCTGCTCGAACAGGTCATAGAGCCGCTCCATGCCCATACGAAGGCGGGTGTCGTCGCCGGCAAGCCTGAGCCACTCGTTTTTGGACACGCCGACGGAGTGGCCCGAGCAGGCGATGTTCAGAGCGGGCAGTTCCATAACCCGGCCGGCCATCTTCCATGCGGCCAGCGCCAGGTTGAACGCC
>DYIH01000174.1 GCA_020723785.1 Thermaerobacter marianensis | reverse complement strand
ATTCGGCAGCCAGGACCGGCAGGGACGGTCGACCCAGGTCGGGCACGTAAGCTTCGGTGTGGCGCGCTGACTAAGTTGGGGATAAGGGTCGCGGTCCTGCCGGGCGGGGTGAAGGCGGCTTGCGAAAACCGTCAGCGTTGCGCGTAGGTGATGAGGTAGGCATCGTCGCCCCGGCCAGCCCGCCCGTTGAGGCGGGCCGTCTTTTTGCGGGCGTGGAGCGCCTGCGGCGTATGGGGCTGCGGGTGCGCCTCGGGCGCCATGTCACGGCGCGGGCCGGTTACCTGGCCGGGAACGATGCCGAAAGGGCGTCCGACCTGATGGACATGTTCCGCGACCCGGAGGTGCGCGCCGTTTTCTGCGTGCGGGGGGGATATGGCAGTTCCCGGCTCCTGCGCCTGATCGACTTCGACATTATCCGGAGCAACCCGAAGATATTCGTGGGTTTCAGCGACATAACCTCGCTCCTGCTGGCCTTTCACCGGCTGGCCGGCCTGGTGACGTTTCACGGCCCCATGCTGGCGAGCGACCTGGCTGCCGGGGTGACGGACTTCAGCGAAGAATGGCTGCACCGGGCCCTTTTCGCCCCCTTTCCCCTGGGGAAGGTCCGCAACCCGCCCGGTGACCCGCCGCCGGTGACCATCCGCGGCGGGCGGGTCAGCGGTTCGCTGGTCGGCGGCAACCTTTCCCTGGTGGCCGCCAGCCTCGGTACGGCATGCCAGCCGGAGTGGAGGGGGAGGATACTGTTCCTCGAGGAGGTTGGCGAGTCCCCTTACCGGATCGACCGGATGCTGACGCACCTTCGGAATGCTGGCGTCTTCGACGCGGTGGCCGGCATCCTCGTCGGCGAGTGCGTCGGCTGCTCATCCGCGCCGGGGGAAACCGTTTCGGGGCGGGAAACGGTTACGGTCGAGAAGGTGCTCCGCGATGTTCTGGGTGGCCTGGGTGTGCCGGTGTTATACGGGCTTCCGATCGGTCATGGCCGCCACCGGGCCACCCTGCCCCTCGGGGTGCGGGCCGTACTTGACGCCACCGCCGGGTTTCTGGACATAGTGGAGGCCGCAACCCTGCCCGGACGGCCGCCGACCTGAGCAACCGCGGCCCGGGCGCGTCTCGCCGGCTCGCAAGGGCGGAAAGGGCGGGGCTAGGGCCGGCCGTAGGTTTGATCCGTCACGCTCCCGCTTTTCCCCGCACCGCTTTGCGGAGCGGAGCCGGTGTCGGCAGCGCCGGGCTGGTCGCCGCCGAAGAGCCAGTCCGGCGGTTGTGAAGGAGGCGCATCGGCGCCGGAGGCCGCGCCGAGCCCGGTTTCCTCATGGCCGTAGACCTCCGTGTGGACGGAGGAGTAAACGGCGGCATACGTCGCGTCCGTTACCCGGCTATCCTTGGGCCGCGACACCGGGATGTACGGTTCGCGCTGGGCCAGGGATTCGTCCAGGTACGGGCGGGTGTGCCCACGGAGCAGATCGGACCATGCCAGGCGTGACTTGCTGGGGTCGACGGCCCAATAGCTGATGCCGTTGAGGGTCAAAAAGTTGCCGGGCATGGTCATGGCCTGCAGGGTCCAGTCGCGGTCCTTTCGGAACCATGCCGCGAGTCGCACGGCGTCGGCCAGGGTGGCGTCCGTGCGGACCGAGCGGAACAAATCGGGAAGCAGGGCGGGGAGCCGGTCCAGGGTGGCCGAGGCCAGCAGCTGGCGAGCCATCTCCTGGATCAGTTGTTGCTGGCGCACGGTGCGGCCGATGTCGCCCTGGGCGTCGCTGCGGAAACGGGCGAACTCGATGGCCTGTTCGCCATTGAGGTGTTGCCGGCCGGGCCGCAAGTGGATGTGCAGGTTCTGGGTCGGGTCGTCGTAGTCCATCCGTTTCGGGACGTCGATGACCACGCCGCCCAGCTTGTCGATGATGCGGGCCGCGCCCTTGAAGTCCATCAGTACGTAGTAGTCGAACCATGTCCCGAGAAGCCCCTCGACGGTGGCGACGGTCAATCGGGGGCCGCCGAAGGGGTTGGCCGCATTGATCTTGTGCCAGCCGTAGCGGGCGATCTGCACCCGGCTGTCGCGGGGGATGGACATGATGGAGATGGAGCGGCGCTCCGGATTGATGCTGACGGCCATGATCGTATCCGTGTTGCCCTTCAGGTTGCCGGCGTCGGTGCCCAGCAGCAGCACGTGGACCGCCTTGGCCTCCGGATGTCCGGCGGCGATGGCGTCCCGTTTGGCTTTCTGCCCGGCGGTTCGGGGCAGCAGTTTACCGAGGTCGTTCCATACGGCGAACCCTGCTGCGGCCAGAATGAGCAGTACGACTGCTGCAAATAATGTCTTTTTATGCATTCCGATCCCCCGTAGAGATAAAATAGCATGATTTCAGGCCGGCTGCAGTGTCGGGACATAAGCAGCCTCCTCACGGCCGAGCGCCCCGATGGATCGAGGGGCGGCTCAACAGGCCAAACTACAATGTGTGTTGAGTAGAGCCTTCCCGATGCCGTTCTCAAAAGGGGACCGCGATCCATGAAGAATCGGGTCGGAATCGGTTGGGGTGTGGCGATGCTGGTTGCGCTGGCCGGGCTGGTGCTTTGGAGCGTTACGCCGGCCCTGGAGAAGCCCGACTACGCCCACCTGAAGCGGCAGATCGAGGACTTCATCAAGACCAGGCCGGGCGTGACCTTCGGTATCTTCTTCAAGGACCTGATCTCGGGGCAGACGTTCGGGATCAACGAGGACAGGCCGATGCCCGCGGCCAGCACCACCAAGCTGCCCGTCGTACTCTACCTGAACACGCTGGCCGCGCAGGGAAAGCTCGACATGGCCGAGCGGGTGGCCTACCGGGCGGAGACGGACTACTCCGGGCAAGGGGGCATCCTCCAGAACACGGCCCGGGAGGGCGACACCTACTCCCTGCGTGCCCTGGCCAACCTGGCCGTCACGATCAGCGACAACACCGCCACGCGCATGTTGCTGCGCCGCCTGGGCAGGGACAACGTCGCAGCCTTCATGCGCGAGCTGGGCGGCACGACCGTCTACCCGTTCTCCGGGGCCAACCTGACCACGGCCCGCGACATGGGGCGGTACGTCGAGGCCACGCTGGACTTCGCCCGCGAACATCCCGTGCTGGGTTCGCGGCTGCTGGACGACCTGGCCCACTCGATCTACCACGTGGGCTTGCCGGGCAGGCTGCCGCCCGACATCATGGTGCCCCACAAAGAAGGGGAGATCGGCGGCGTGGCCGACGACGTGGGCGTTGTCCTGAGCCGGCGGCCTTACATCCTCTGCGTCCTCTCCCAGGGGGTCGGCGACGTGGACGCGGCCTTCGCCGACATCGCCCGGATCTCCCGCCTGATCTACGACTTCCAGGAACGGCTGGCCGCTCCCGGCGGGCAGTCGCCGGCGTCCCGAAGCCCGCGTTAGACCGCCCGCCATCCCCTCTTGCAACATACCGTTGGTGCCGTTACCGTGTACGTGTAGAAGAGTGGTCGAACCGGTCCGCCGTCCCGCCCGTTGGTCGGGGGTGCGGGCCGTTCCGATGGAGAGGGGGAGGGTGTTGGGTTGGCTGAAGGTCCGGACGCGTGATGTGCAGGTTCGGGGCAAGTTGCTGCGGATGGAATGGGTTGACTTCCCGGAAGTGGTGGCGGTGCTGCCCTTCACCGACGACGGGCGGATCGTCCTGGTCGAGCAATACCGGGCACCGGTGGACCGCCGCACCCTGGAGATTCCCGCGGGGGCGGCCAGGCCGGGCGAGGACGTGGAGGCGGCGGCGCGGCGGGAGCTGGCCGAGGAGACGGGCTACCGGGCCGGACGGCTGGAGCGCCTGGGCGGTTTTTACCCCGCCATCGGCTACTCGGCGGAGCGCATCGACCTGTTCGTCGCCCGGGACCTGACGCCGGGCGAGACGGCCTTCGACGAGGGAGAGGACATCGCCGTGCACCTCGAGCGCCCCGACGAGGTGGCCGAACTCGTCCGGCGGGGCGCGATCTGCGACAGCAAGAGCATAATCGCCTTCCTGCTCTGGCAGCAGGGACGGCGCCTCGGCCGGGGCGGGGGAAGG
>DYIH01000173.1 GCA_020723785.1 Thermaerobacter marianensis | reverse complement strand
CGCCAGGCGCACCGCCCGCAGCGCCGCCCGGCTGCTGGACCCGTACGCCACAACCAGCACCTCGGCGTCGCCGGTCATCTCCTCGCCGGTGAAGGTCAGGCGCGGGCACGCCCGCTCGACCTTGTCGTGAAGCCGCCGGATGAGGGCCTCGGCCTTTTCCGGGCTGCCGGTGGCGAAGCCGCGCTCGTCGTGGTACAGCCCGGTGACATGGAAACGGTACCCCTGGCCGAAGGCGGCCATCGGCGGCACCCCGTCCTCGCCGGCGGCATAGGGCTTGAACTCCCCGGGGGGCGCGGACGGCCTCTTCCGGTTGCTGACCGGGATCTCGCCCGGCGCCGGCAGGACGACCTTCTCGCGCATGTGGCCGATGACCTCATCCATCAGCATGATCACCGGCACCCGCAGTTCCTCGGCAATGTTGAAGGCCTCCACCGTCATCCTGTAGACCTCGTTGACCGAGGCCGGCGCCAGGACGACGACCGGGTGGTCGCCGTGGGTGCCCCAGCGGGCCTGCATCACGTCGCCCTGGGACGGGGACGTCGGCATGCCGGTGCTGGGGCCGACGCGCATCACGTCGACGACGACGATGGGGATCTCGGCAAAGCTGGCATAGCCCAGGTTCTCCTGCATGAGCGAAAAGCCCGGGCCGCTGGTGGCGGTCATCGATTTGAGCCCGGCCACGGAGGCGCCGATGACGGCCGCGATCGAGCCGATCTCGTCCTCCATCTGGATGAAGCGCCCGCCCACCTGCGGCAGGCGGGCCGACATCAGTTCGGCGATCTCCGATGACGGTGAGATGGGGTAGCCGGCGTAGAACCGGCAGCCGGCCAGGATGGCCCCCTCGGCGCAGGCCTCGTTGCCCTGCATCAGCCGTACCCGCGGCGGCGCCTCGAGGCCGGCCCCGCCCTCCGCCGGGGCGGCTTGCTCTGGAGCGGAACGGGTGCTCACCGCGCCTCCCCTTCCTTCTCTTTGTCCTCCGGTAACAGCAGTATGGCAAAGTCGGGACAGCGCACCTCGCAGAGCCCGCACCAGATGCAAGCGTCGCGGCGCGCCACCAGGGGCAGGCCGTCCTCGCGCACGTCGAAGACCTTGGTCGGGCAGAAGGCGACGCAGATGCCGCAGCGCTTGCAGAAGCCTTCGTTGACCAGGATGAGCGGAACCGCCTTCTTTTTTTCGGCTGCCATCGCCATCAGCGCGTCCTCCCTTGTCCTTCTGAACCCATTATATTCATCGTTGCATAACGGTCATAGTAAAGAGGCGATTTGCCGGTTGGAAATGAGAGGGTGCTCCACCGAAACAAAAGCCATGACCGGGGTTCACGGCGCCCCGGTCATGGCTTGGACTGAACATGCCCGCCTCGCTTTTGGAATGCCGCCGGCCCTAGATCTGGAACGGCAGCAAACCTCGCTTATAAAGGCTCAGAAGGTAGTAAAGCGCCAGCCCGGCCAGCGCCGTCAGCGCCAGCAACAGCCGGCGCCGCCTGCCCGACGTCCGCTCCGCCACCCCGGCCGAGGCCGAGACGACCGCCCCGGCGAGGGCGACCGCGCAGCTCCCGCAGCCCAGGCAGTTGCCCCGGCAGGTCTGCACGACGTGCTGCACGCTTCCGGCCACCAGCGCCCCCGAAAGGCCGAACAGGGCCATGCTCACCGTCCCCCGCAGGCGCTGCCAGGCCAGCCACAGGCCACCGGTAACCATGAGGTCACACCTCGCTCCGGCCCGCCGCGGCCCCCAGCGCGGCCCCGGCCGGCTGCGGGGAAGGGGCCGGCGCCGGGACGGCTGCCTTGCCGACACCATAGGACAGGGCGCCGTGGGGACAGGCGGCGACGCAATCGTTGCAGGTGATGCAGGTATGCCGGTTGAAGAGGACGCCCGCCCCGTTCGCCGTCCGCCACCGCCCCTCGGCGGCCGGGGCGGCGGCTCGCATCGGGCATACCTTGACGCAGTTCAGGCAGGTCCTGCATTTCTCGGGCGCGTACTTCAGCTTATACGTAAAGCCCAGCCGGGCGCCGAGGCCGTGGAACAGGTTCTGGATCGCCCCGACCGGGCAGAGGAAGTTGCACCAGCCGCGCCCGCCCTTCATGAACATCCCTCCCAGCACGAGCCAGAGGGCGATGACCACGATGTAGGTCGATGTCAGGGCGGGCACGAAGCCGCCGGTGATCCCCAGGCTCATGAAATTCAAGATGCGGAAATTGCAGAAGGCGCAGCCGGCACTCAGCCCTATAAACGGCAGGATCATGAAACCGGACAGGAAGCCGTAACGGATGGCGGCGGCGTTGACCCTGCCCGCGATGTCGATCTTGAACCGGTCGGGGACGAGGCGGCTCAGCCCCTCCGACAGGGAGCCCGCGGCGCAGACCCACCCGCAGAAGAGCGGGCCGAAGAGGAAGGCGACGGCGATGACGGCGAAGATGCCCAGGGACCGCGGGTCGGCGGCGAACACCTTTTGCCAGGTCTCGATTTTCAACAACCCCCCGACGCCCATGCGCAGGTTGAGGGAATCGCACAGGTTGCCCACCAGGTGCTGTCCCTGCACGCCGTAGAACGCGCGGACGAACAAGGACGCCGGCACGTAAAAGAGCATGAGTCCAAGAAGGTATGAGCCGAACCGTATATAGAGATGCCGCCTGCTCTTCGCTCCGGGCACGCTCCCGACCCCCTGTCCTCGAAAGTGTGTTGCGATCCCGCTCAGTGGCTGTTCACGGGCGGGCTGTGCATGGCGCCGTCCGGCACGTCCGCCGGCCGGGCGCCGCGCTCCGTACCCCGGCTGCCGCTCCCGCCGCCGGCGCCCGCCCCGGCCGCGGAATTGACGATCCTCAGCGGCAGGGCGGCCAGCACGGCGCCGGTTTCCGCGTCCAGGGCCTGCAGCCGGCCGTCGCAGATCACCGGTCGCCGGCGCATCTCCTCCGGGACGTCGGCGAACAGGTAGACCCCGAATCCCTTCCCCGGCGGGAGCGGCTCCCGGATTGCCCGCACCGTCTCGTCCCAGGTATAGTCGGTGACGTGCCACCTGACCGGCAGCGGGCAATCCTCGAGGACCACCCCGACCCGCCGCGGCTCCTTGGTCTTGTTCTTGACCGAGGCATAGATCCGGAACGTCCAGGGCTGGAGGGCCCGCTTGAGGCGGCCGAACTTGGCCACGTCGATCACGGCGGGTTGGACTTTCTTTTTCGGATTGGCGGGGAATTCGAGCGCACCCTTGTTGCCTTCCAGGGGAGAGACATTCTTGGAGTAATACCCGCCGGCCACCGGCGCGCTCAAACCGAGGACGAAGAGGAGAACCGCAGCCGCCAGACGCTTCGATCGGACGCGCATGCCTCAGCACCCCGCTCCGGGCGTTG
Source organism: Thermaerobacter marianensis (assembly GCA_020723785.1). Classification (GTDB taxonomy): domain Bacteria; phylum Bacillota; class Sulfobacillia; order DYIH01; family DYIH01; genus DYIH01. The sequence goes on along the minus strand of DYIH01000173.1, from coordinate 715 downwards.
TCTCGAACCTTCCAGGGTCAATGCTGCCACGGCATGGAATCGGCGGACAATCGAACGATGGTGGCATCTTTTGAGGCCGCGCTGACACTTAAGTACAGGATGTAGGCCCATGGTGCTACCGGCGGCATCAGATCACCCATCGCGCCACCGGGGCGCCATGACGCTGCTCCTCCCATCGGCGGGCTCCCCGACCTGATCGGTATCGGACGCCCGCCAGATATGGTCAGCGATGAAACGATTGATCGCGGTGCTGACCTCGTGCGGTTTCAGGACAGACAGGGCATGTCCGCCACCTCGGACGATCTCGATTGTGGACCCCCGGATGCGCCGGTGGAGTTCTGCAACACCGTCCTCGTTGACAACGGCGTCCGAACCGCCCCTCAGGATGAGCGTAGGCACGCGGAGCTGCTCCAGTTCCTCACGCCGTTCAAAGGAGTTCAATGCCAGATAGTCCAAATATCTGACCGGTTGTGGGCAACGGTTGGTGTCCATGGCGTGTTCCTTCTGCCAGAAGGTGTAGGGCATGGGATGAAAGCTCTGAACGACCATTTCGAAGGGGGTTATGCCCTGGCGTAGGGAAGCGAGCCATTCTTTTGGTATGGCAACGCGACAGCCGACAGAGGCCAGCACCAGCCCCTTCAGGGATGGAGGCCGGCGCAGGGCGAATTCCAGGGCCACCGCCGCCCCCATCTGTTCTCCAACAACGATTAGGCCA
>DYIH01000172.1:335-4059 GCA_020723785.1 Thermaerobacter marianensis | reverse complement strand
TGTGGCAGTTGGTGCACCTGAGCTGCAGGCCGTAGTAGTTGCGCCCGTTGGCGTTGGGCAGGACGGAGTCGTAGGCCGACGCCTGCAGCACCGGGTGGGTGGACTTGCCGGTGAGGGTCGAGTTCCCCTCCTCGCTGACCGAACTGTCCCAGGAGCGGTCGAACTCGGTCTTGACCGCCCGGTTGCTGCCCGTCCCGTCATGGCAGGTGAAGCAGAGGCCGGCCACGGCGTTGCCGTTGGTCAGGTCCCACTTCAAGACATACGGCTGGTTCGGGCCGGGCGCCGAGTGGACGCCGTGGCAGAGGCTGCACTTGATGGTGCCGTCGGTGTAGCTGCCGTGGGGCGGCGCCCAGGCCAGGCTCCCGTTGTACCATTGAGGGTCGTTGGGCCTGGGCATGATCCACTCGACCACCGAAGGAACACCGTCCCGCGGCGTCCCCAGCGTCCCGCCGTCGTCCCGGGCGACGACGGCGAAGTAGTAGTCCTGGTAGTAGGCCAGCCCGGTGACGGTCACCGACGTCTGCGTGCTCGGCACGGTGGCCGCCAGGGTGCCGCTGGCCACCACGCCGGTGCTCTGCTGGTGCCGGTAGACCTTGTAATACTGGACGTTGGGCTCCGGGTTGGCCTGCCAGGAGATGGTGACGCTGCCGTCGCCGTTGTCGGCCAGGGTTACGCCCCGCACGGGGCGCGGCGGCGGGGTGACCACGCTGGTGTACGTCCGGTGGTAGTGGTTGGTGCTGGCGGTCGGGATGTCGCCGTCGCTGGACGGCCACAACTTGTCGTAGCTCTTTGTAGATTCCACGCCGTTGGTGACGCTGGTAACCGCATAGTAATAGCGGGTCGAAGACCTGAGGGGGCAGTTGGGATTCCCGTCGCCGCAGTAACCGCGATCCAGGAAGCTGTAGAAGCCGCGGCGCAGGCTGCCGGTGCCCAGGCCGTCGTCGTAGAACTTGACCATGGCGTTGGGGTTGAGCTTGGTCCAGGTGGTGCCGTCCGTGCTCCGGTAGACGTAGAACCCCTGCACCACCGCCGGCGTGCCGGTGCCGGACCACTGCCAGGCGACGGCCACCGTGTTTTCGCCGAAGGCCATGGGGAAGACGCAACTGGGCGGCTCCCCGGTGGCGTCGCCGCCGACGGTGCAGTCCTCCACGATGTTGGGGATGGGGTCGGGGTCGGGCTCCCCGGCCCAGGCCCGCACCGCCTTTCCGGGAACGGCGGCGGCCGCCGCCAGGCAGGCGGCCGCCAGCAACACTCTCAACAGCAAGCTGCGCAGCCTGTTCCCCACGCGCGCCATGGCCCCTTTCTAAGTCATTAATCGCCATGAATCCATCTCGGTTTTAGGTTTGACAACCGGCCCCACCCGGCCTTCCGGTTGCCATCCGTGGTATACATGCATTATAACAGTAATGTCTAGTGTTTTTGTGTCAAAAAGTGTTGTTATTTGTAAGCAAAGTGTAGCCCCGGGCCGGATGCGACGATGATAAGTATAGAGAGAACACCGGGGCCGGAGCCTGCTCACGAACGGGCTGTGGCCCGAAATCGGACCCTCTGGGTGAAATGATGGCCGGTAAAGGCGCGCGCAGGATCATCGCGGTGCTCGTCGGCGGCGCTCTGGCGGCGCTGCTGTCGTTCGGCCTGCTCCTCGATCGGGGCGACGAGGCCCGGGCCGCCATCCAGTCCTGGACGATCGCCCTGAAAGAGGAGTTCGACCTCGGCGCCCTGAGCGGCGTGACCGCCTACCCCGATTACCTGGAGCTGACCCCGGCCACCGGCTACACGTCCGTCAACCCCGCCGACGGGGCCGACCTGCGGGACGCCGTCATGCTCTCCGGGTTCGACACGCGAGCCGTCAGCAGCGACGGCAAGATCCTCCACTGGAACGGCTCTTCCTGGACCACCGCCTACAGCGCCACGACCAACGCCCTCTACAGCCTGTCCATGGTGTCCGCCGGCGACGGCTGGGCGGTGGGCCAGAACCGCATCGTCCGCTACTCGGGCGGCGCCTGGTCCAGCTTCAGCGCCAGCCCCACCGGCGCGACCCTGTACGCCGTGGACATGCTGAACGCCAACAGCGGCTGGGCCGTGGGCGTCGACGGCACCTGTGCCCTGACCAACTGCAACATCATCACCTGGAACGGCACGGGCTGGTCGGCCTTCAGCTCCCCCACGGCCAACACCCTCTTCGGCCTGGATATGGTCAGCAGCGCCGACGGCTGGGCCGCCGGCGACGGGGGCAAGATCATCCGCTGGAACGGCGCCAAGTGGAACAACTGGACGAACCCCAACGGGATCGACCCCACGGGCGGCAACCGGCTGTACAGCGTGTCCATGGCCACGCCGACCGCTGGTTGGGCGGTGGGCCAAAACGGCCTGATCATCAGGTGGGACGGCGTCAACTGGAACTACGTCGGCACCCCCGCCAACCCCGTCGCCGGGAACCCGGCGGTTACCCTCTACCGCGTCAAGGTGGTCTCGGAAACCGAGGCCTGGGCCCTGGGGGTCAACGGCACGCAAGGGCTCGTCCTCAGGTGGAACGGGTCCCAGTGGTCGGCCGTCTCCCTCGGCTTCACCCCGCCGGCGATGTACGGCATCGCGCTGTACAACAACGGCAGGGCCGGGCTGCTGGTGGGCGCCACCCGGACGGCCGTCAAGTTCGGCGGCTTCTGCCCCGGCGGAGGCACCTCCTGCAGCGGCGCCGCCACCTACACCTTCGACGCCGGCCAGGCGGTCACCTGGGGCAGCCACACCTACGTCGCCGACACCGCCTCAGGCGTGACCTCGGTCGGCTTCCGCTTCGCCGGGTCCAGCGACGGCGCCGCCTGGTCGGCGTGGTCCACCAGCGTCTACGGCCAGGTCTACCAGTACATGAAGCAGGAGATCACCCTCTCCACCGCCGACTGGACCAGGACGCCGCGGCTGTACATCACCACCCTCAACTTCACGACGACCGCCGACACCGGCCCCAACTGGATCCCCAAGGCCGGCCCGTACGACGTCAGGACGTGGGTCTACAGCAACAAGGTGCTCGTCCTGTTCACCCCTTCGCCCAACAAGACCTACACGGTCTACAGGCACGCCTACGAGCAGGACCGCGCCGCCGTGGCCGTCGGCACGGCCACGACCGGCGCCAACGGCCGGATCGCCAGCAGCTCGCCGGCGGGGGCCTGGAACGACCTCGACCCCTGGTTCCCGGGTTACATGGTGTTCACCGACACCGACGTGGAGAACTTCAAGGAGTATTATTACTACGTCACCGATGGCGCCTACACGGGCGACCTGCGGGACTACATCGTGCCGGGCGCCTTCCCGCCCACCCAGACGCGCCACGGCAACTTCACCCAGCAGACCAACGCCTGCAACGCCTGCCACGGCCTGCACAGCTCGGGGCGCGGCAAGCTGTGGAAGGCGCCGACCGCCGTCGACCTCTGCCGCAGCTGCCACGACGGCAGCGGCAGCAAGTACGACGAGACCAACGGCTGGGTGCGGCTGGACGTAACCTGGAGCGTCTACGCCAAGGCGCTGGCCGGCCCGTTCGGCGGCGCGCTGGGCGGCGAGCTGGTGGCCGTCAACCCCACCTCGATCCACAACGTGGGGATGGCCGTCGTCAACCAGGCGCCGGGCAGCGGGGCGCCCGGCTCGCCCCCGAGCTGGGTGAGCCAACTGTCCTGCATCTCCTGCCACGAGCCGCACGACAAGTTCCGCAACTACCGCCTCCTGCGCGGCT
>DYIH01000172.1:0-325 GCA_020723785.1 Thermaerobacter marianensis | reverse complement strand
TCCATCCATTCCGGGAAGCACGTGCGGGTGCGCGCCTTCTCCGAGGTGAACTGGACGCAGCCGGACAAGAGCGACGCCTTCATGCAGCAGGAGTACATCGCCGGTGTCACCGACTTCTGCGCCCAGTGCCACGTCTACTTCTACGACGAGCAGGTGGGCCTGGCGGACAAGAAACCGACCAACCCCACCGTGGCCGCCAACGTCTACGGCAACCACCGCCACGTCATGAAGATACAGCCGGACTTCTATTTCGAGATGGGCAAGAAGACGGTGGCGATGGACGTCTACGGCTACGATTACCCATTCGAGGACGCCGACCCGTCGC
>DYIH01000171.1 GCA_020723785.1 Thermaerobacter marianensis | reverse complement strand
CTCGCCACCCTGATGGGCCTGCCCCTGCCGCTCCTGCCCATTCAGATCCTCCTGGTCAACCTGGTCACCGACGGACTGCCGGCCATCGCCCTGGGCGTCGACCCGCCCGAGCCCGGGATCATGGCGCGTCCGCCCCGGCCCCCCGGGGAGAGCGTCTTCGCCCGCGGCCTGTGGCAGAAGATCGTCGTCCGCGGCGTGGCCATCGCCGCCACGACCCTGGCGGCCTTCGTCGCGGCGGCGCTCCTGACCGGCGACCTCGACCGGGGCCGGACGGTGGCCACGGCCGTGCTGGCTGTTTCCCAATTGATCTTCGCGTTCGAGTGCCGCTCCGAGGGGCGCGGTTCACTGGCCGGCCGCATCACCGGCAACCGTCCCCTCCTCGGCGCCGTGGGCGTTTCCCTGGCCGTCCTGTGGGCCGTCCTGTACATCCCGGCCCTGCAGCGGGCCTTTCACATGGCGCCCCTGTCGGCCGGCGAGTGGGCCGGGGTGCTGGCCGCGGCCGGGTTGAGCAGCCTGCTGACGGCGCTGCCGCGGGCGCTGGGCCGCCGTTTGGCTGCTCCTAGCCGAACCAATGATACAGCATGAGGTATACCAGCGGTCCGGTGGCGGCCACGTAAAGCCATAGGGGGTAGGCGGCGCGGCCGATGCGGCGGTGCCGTTCGAACCGTTCCTGCCGGGCAAGGGCCAGGGTCAGGAGCACGAGCGGCGTGCTCACCGTCGCGAGGAGAATGTGGCTCGACAGCAGGGAGAAGTAAACCCACCTGGCCCACTGCGGGCCATTGAACGGCGTGATCCCGTAAGTCCCGAACCGGTAAACGTAAAGGACCAGGAAGACGGCGAGCAGCCCCATGGCCGCCGTCATGCTCCGCATGTGCAGGTCGCGTTCGCCGCGGCGGATGGCGCGCATGCCGCGCAGGATGAATGCGCCGCTCAGAGTGACCAGCACGGCGTTGATGGTCGCCAAAATCTCCGGAACCGGCATGCGCATCCCCCTCACCTAACCGGCCGCACCGGGCCACCATCTTTCTTTTGCGGACCGGCCCGGAATTCCTTTTGACAGCGGAAGGGATGATGCTAGTATTATAAGGGAATCGGGGGGACGCCGGGTTGGCGGGCATCGCCTTCATCAAAATGCACGGCCTGGGCAACGATTACGTCTACATCGACTGCTTCCCTGCCGGGCGGCCGCCGGCCGGCGACCTGCCGGCCCTGGCGCGGGAGATGAGCGACCGTCACCGCGGCGTCGGCGGCGACGGCCTCATCCTCATCATGCCCGGCGACAGGGCGCCCGTTCGCATGCGCATATTCAACGCCGACGGCAGCGAGGGCGAGATGTGCGGCAACGGCGTGCGCTGCGTGGCCAAGTATGCCTACGAGGCCGGCTACGCCGGGGGCGCGGACGAGTTCGACGTGGAGACCGGCGCCGGCGTCATCCGGCCCCGCGTTTACCCCGGTCCCGACGGCCGGGTGGCCCGGGTGCGGGTCGACATGGGCGTGCCCCGGCTGGAACGCGAGGCGATCCCCATGGCCGGCCCGCCCGGCGGACGGGTCGTCGACGAGCCGCTGGCCGTAGACGGGAAGATCCTGCGGATCACGGCCGTTTCCATGGGCAACCCCCATGCCGTGACCTTTGTCGACGACGTCGAACAGGTGGACGTGCCGGGGCTGGGCCGCCAGGTGGAGCGCCACCCGGCGTTCCCCCGCCGCACCAACGTGGAGTTCGTGCAGGTGGTCCGCCCCGATGAGCTGATCATGCGCGTCTGGGAGCGCGGCTCCGGCATCACCCAGGCCTGCGGCACCGGGGCCTGCGCCACCGTGGTGGCCGGCGCGCTCACCGGGCGCAGCGCCCGCTGCGCCACCGTCCACCTGCCGGGCGGCGACCTGGACATCGAGTGGGCCGGCGACGGCCACGTCTACATGACCGGCCCGGCCGTCGAGGTCTTCCGGGGAACGTACCTGCCACGGTGAGCGGGCATCACGGTTCCGACCTCGCTCCCGGGGCCACTGCGCTCCAAGGGATCCGGGGCGCGGAACAGGCGTGGGGAGAATATTGCGGCGCGTGCGGGAGGCTCGAGTGCGCTCGGGACACGGCGGCAAGCGATCCCTCCCGGCACGCGGCCAACGGAGGTCGGATCATGAGCCAGGCCGCGAGCCAGCCCAAGCTGCAGAAAGCCAAGCGTATCGAAGCCGTTCCACCCTACTTGTTCGCCGAGATCGACCGCAAGCGGGAGGCGGCCCGCGCCCGCGGGGTCGACGTCATCGACCTGGGCATCGGCGATCCCGACCGGCCCACGCCGGACCACATCGTCGAACGCCTCCGCAAGGAGGCCGGCAACCCGGCCTGGCACCGCTACCCGAGCTACGTCGGTGCCATGGACTTCCGCAAGGCGGTGGCCGAGTGGTACCGGCGCCGCTTCGGCGTCGAGCTGGACCCGGCGGGCGAGGTCATGACCCTCATCGGTTCCAAGGAGGGCATCGCCCACATCGTCTGGGCCTACGTGGACCCCGGCGACGTGGCGCTGATCCCCGACCCGGGCTACCCGGTGTACAAGACCCACACGCTGCTGGCGGGCGGGCGGCCCCACATCATGCCGCTCAAGGCGGAGAACGGCTTCCTGCCCGACCTGGACGCCATCCCGGCCGACGTGGCCCGCCGGGCCAGGATCATGTTCCTCAACTACCCGAACAACCCGACGGCCGCCGTGGCCGACCTGGCCTTCTTCGAGAGGGCGGTCGCCTTCTGCCGCGAATACGGCATCCTGCTCTGCCACGACGCCGCCTACACCGAGAACACCTACGACGGCTACGTGGCGCCCAGCATCCTGCAGGTGCCCGGCGCCAGGGAAGTGGCCGTCGAGTTCCACTCCCTGTCCAAGCCCTTCAACATGACGGGCTGGCGCATCGGCATGGCCGTCGGCAACCGCGACGCCATCGCCAGCCTGGGCATCATCAAGACGAACACCGACTCGGGCCAGTTCACGGCGATCCAGTACGCCGGCATCGCCGCCCTGCTGGAGACGCCCGAGTCCTTCCTACGCCAGATGAACGCCCTCTACGCCCGGCGCCGCGACCTGGTCTGCGACGCGCTGGCGCGGATCGGCATCGACGTGCGGAAACCAAAGGGCGCTTTTTATGTATGGGCGCCGGTCCCCGCCGGCTACACGTCGGCCGGGTTCACCGAGGCGCTGCTGGACCAGGCGGGGGTCATCGTCGCCCCCGGCAACGGCTACGGCGAGCACGGCGAGGGCTTCTTCCGCATCTCGCTGACGACCCCCGACGACCGGCTGGCCGAGGCGGTGGAGCGGATCAAGACGAAGGTGCGGCTGTAACCGGCTTGCGGAACGCGAGAGCCAACGTGGCTCTTGGGAGGTTGGGTCTTGATCTACCTGGACAACAGCGCCACCACCCGGCCCCGGCCGGAGGTGGTGGCCGCCGTCAACGCGGCACTGGCCGACGACTTCGGCAACCCGTCCTCCCTCCACGGCCTCGGCGTGCGGGCCGAGCGGGTGGTCGAGGAGGCCCGCCAGGCGCTGGCCGACGCCCTGGGCGTGGCGGCCGGGGAGATCGTCTTCACCTCGGGCGGCACCGAGGCCAACAACCTCGCCCTGCTGGGGGCGGCCCGGGCGCGCCGCCGCCAAGGGGATCACGTCGTCGCCACCCGGGTCGAACACCCCTCGGTCTTGCAGGCCTGCGCCATGCTGGAGGAGGAGGGGTTCCGCGTCACCTACCTGGACGTCGACCGCGAGGGCGCCATCGACCCCTCCGACCTGGCGCGGGCGCTCACCCCGGAGACGGTCCTCGTCAGCATAATGTATGTGAACAACGAGGTGGGAACGGTGCAGCCGCTGGAGGCCGTCGCCCGGGTGCTGGGGCGGGTTCCGGCGGGCGCGCCGGTCGGCGCCGGTCGCGTCCTCTGGCACGTCGACGCCGTGCAGGCCTTCGGTAAGCTGCCGGTGCGGCCGCGGCGCCTGGGCATCGACCTCCTGGCGGTCAGCGCCCACAAGATCCACGGGCCGAAGGGGGTCGGCGCCCTGTACGTCCGCGGTGGCATCACCCTGCAGCCGCTGAT
>DYIH01000170.1 GCA_020723785.1 Thermaerobacter marianensis | reverse complement strand
GCTCCAGGAGCCGCAGCGATGTGAGCACCCCGAAGGCGTTTTCGAAGTAGGGCAGGGAGCCCAGGGTCAGGACGCCAGCCAGGAGCACGCCGTTGGCGGCGCCGGCCAGCATCGACCGCCCCAGGTCGGCCACCTCGAAGCCCTGGGCGGAGAAGGCCAACTGCAGGCCGGCGACGGCGGCGACGTCGGCCAGAGCCACCAGGAAGCCGGCGCGCATGATGTCGCTGCGCTGTTCGGCCCGGGCCACTCCCAGCACGCCGGCCAGGCCGCCGGCCACGGCGACGCAGGTAGCGGCCAGGCTGCCGCCGGTCAGCAGTCCGGTCAGGACGCCCAGCAGCACCACCGCCAGCACGGCCGCCATCGGGTCCAGGAGTATCGTCAGCAGCATGGCCGCGCCGCCCACCGGGGCCAGGTATGGCGAAATGGGCCAGAGCACCCGGGCCAGCAAGGCCGCGCCCACGCCGATGACGGCCAGGAGCAGGAGGCGCGACGTGCTGGCGAAGAGCGCCGGGCGGAAGAGGAAAAGGAACACGGCGGCCGCGGCCACCAGGAGGCCGGCCAGGAGGAAGGCCCCCACCGTCACCCGCCAGTCGCCCGGACGGCCCAGGACGCCTGCGTCGCGCAGCCGGACCAGGTCGTCGGCGGTAACCCGCTGGCCCTTGCGGACGATGATCTCACCCGGCACGATGGTCACCGGCGGGACGGCGTTCATGACCGCCTCCAACTGGCGGCGCGTCCGCGACGGGTCGACGAAGAAGTTGGGACGCACGGCGCGCTCCGTGACCTTGGCCATGAAATCGGCCAGGGGGCGGGGATAGCTGAGGGCGCGGACCTCGGCGACCGCCTCCTTCCGGAACGTCTCCAGGTCCGCTTCCGTGATGTTGCGCGCCATCTCCCGGCGGACCACGTCGGCGACGTCCCGCTCCATGGCCGCCAGGACGCCGTCCTGAACGGCCAGGACGGCCTCATAGGCCGCGTCGCCCAGGTCCAGCGGCAGGGCCTGGCGCAGGGAGGCCAGCCGGGAGCGTTCGTCCAGCATGTCCGCGCGGCCGCGGACCGCCCGCACCTGCTCAAAGGCAGCGGCGACGTCCCGCAGGGCTAGGCCGGCCACATCCGGGTTCCGGACGTAGGAAGGCTGCACCTGGGCGGCCGCCTGCCGCCGCAGCTGTTCGGTGGCGGGCCGGTCGATGAGGGAACGAGGCGCGGCCACGTCTTCCGGCGCCACTTGGCCCGGCTCCAAGACCAAGCGATCGGGGGCCATGCCGGCCGCCAGCAGGATACCCAAGACGATCCACGCCAGCCAGGCCAGCAAAAGCCTCATGCGCCACGAGTCCTGCCGGAACAGATCCGGGACCCGGCGCGCGGCCCCTCGCGGCGCTGCCGGCGGGCGGTCGTCGCCGGTCAAACCTCTGGCGCTCAGGCGCCATGGCATGCTAATCGTCCTCCACCGACGGCACCTTGTCCGCCTCAAAGGCGTCGTACGCCTGAATGATCCTGTTAACCAGCGGGTGGCGCGCCACGTCCCTCTCGCTCAGGTGAACGAAGGCGATCCCCTCCACCCCGTCCAGAACGCGCTGCACCTGGATTAGGCCGGATTCGCGTTCGCGGGGCAGGTCGACCTGGGTGACGTCCCCCGTGACCACGACCTTCGAGCCGAAGCCGAGGCGGGTGAGGAACATCTTCATCTGCTCCGGCGTCGTGTTCTGCGCCTCGTCCAGGATGATGAAGGCCTCGTCCAGGGTGCGCCCGCGCATGTACGCCAGGGGCGCCACCTCGATCATGCCCCGGGCCGTGAACTTGTCGAAGCCCTCCGGGCCGAGGATGTCGTAAACGGCGTCATACAGCGGGCGCAGGTAGGGGTCGACCTTCTCCTGCAGGTCCCCCGGGAGGAACCCCAGCCGCTCCCCGGCCTCCACCGCCGGGCGGGTGAGGACGATGCGGCCGATCTCCCGGTTCTTGAAGGCGGCGATGGCCATGGCCATGGCCAGGTACGTCTTGCCCGTCCCCGCCGGGCCGATGCCGAACACCATGTCGTGGCGCCGGATGGCGTCGACGTAGCGCTTCTGCCCCAGGCTCTTGGGCCGGATGGGCTTGCCGCGGGCGGTGACGACGATCGTGTCCTGGAACATGTCCGCCAGCCTGGCAACCTTGCCCTCCCGGGCCAGTTCGGCGGCGTAGCGGATGTCCTGGCCCGACAGGCCATGACCCGCCCGCACCAAATCCAGCAACCGTTGCAGGAGGTCCTCCGCCAGGGCGACCTGTTCGGGCGGCCCGGTGATCGTCAGCTCGTCGCCGCGGCTGAAGACCTGCACCCCCAGACCCTTCTCCAGCGTCCGCAGGTGCTCGTCCTGCTGGCCGAAGAGGGCGCGGGCCTGGTCGTTGTCGGCGATCCGCAGGCTGCGCTTCTCTTGAGCAACCTCCGCCAAATCCCCACTCCTCTTTCGCGGCTTGCGCAACAGTCGCATCCGGTGGAACATCGATGTCAGGGCTGGCGCGGCAGCCGGGAACCCCGCCGGACCGAGTTCGGCGGGGTGGCAACCGCGGAGGAAGGCAACACCCTCACCCTGCCGATATCCTCTTCCGTCTCGATGGAGAGACGCACACCGACCACCCGGCCGTCGCCCTGCAGAACCTGCGTGGTTTCGCGCAGGATGCGGGCCGTCACCGGAATCCGTTCCAGGAGGCGGCGCTTGGCTTCGGCCTGGGCCCGGCGCAACGCCTCCCCCTGGGTCAGGGTTTCGACGCGCCGGACGACTTCATAGTATTTTAATGTAAACAGTTCGACAGGGAACCGGTTCTTCCTCCAGGCCGCCGGGCGCACAGCGGTCTCCTCGCGCTGGTAGTCGGCGAAAGGCACCTTGCCGAACCCGCTCAGCACCACCGTCTTCCCCGCCACCCGGACCAACCGCCGCGTGAAGACGGCGCCGGTGCGCGCCGCGATCTCCGGCCGCAAGGGCGTTTCCGCATAAGTATCATACCATACCCTGGCCCGGACCATGCCCCGCGCCCGCACGCGCCTGGGCGGCGGCGGTTTCCCGGCGTCCTGGGGCGGTTCGCCCTCATACGGGGTGAGGTGTCCCCGGATCAGGACCTGGCCCCGGCGCACCGTCTGCCCCTCGCTCACCACCCTCTCGCCCATCAATACCAGGACACGCGTTATCACTCCGTCCTTGGCGGCAACCACGTCCGCGGGCGCCTCGTCCGGGGCCTGGCGGCGCAGCAGCACCGTCCTTTCGGCGACCCTGACGACGGCGCGCGTCCCCCGGATGTGGATCCCCGCCCAGGCCAGTTCGGGAACCTCGATCGGCAGCCGGGCGGCCATCCGCTCCAGCTGCAGCCCCCGCTTGGCGACGCCGGGCCGCAGCCCGAGCCGGTCCAGGGCCGCCAGCACCCGCCTTTCCGGCACCTCCTGCAACCCGTCGACCTGGATGAACCAAACGTGGGCAGACAGCACGTAAAGCAGTAGAAATGCGGCCGCGGCCCCCATCCAGAGCACACGCCGCCGGGCCACCCGGCGCAGGAGGAAAGGAAAGCCGCGCCTGCCGAGAACCCGAACGCGGCAGCGCGCCCTGCGGGCCACCGGGCGCAGGCGGCGGAAAGCCCTCAGCCCCATCCTCAGCCGCAGCTCGCCCTCCAGCCGGCGAACGTCCCAGACATAGATGCCGTTGGAGACCGCCAGGTTGACGAAACGCTCCAGGTGGCGCCCCTCGACCCGCAGTTCAACGTATCCGAGGAGAAAGGACAGGACGCGGAGGATCATTGCCGATCAACCCATCCGAAGGAAGGTGATGGTGTCCAGAAGGCCGGTCACGGTCATCTCCTCCTCGTGGATGGCGCCGATGACCAGTTCCCGGCCGGTTATCAGGATGCGCCCCTTGGACATCCCGACCAGGACCTGTTCGGGCGTGTATTGGATCACGCCCCGGTGGTTCTCGACGGTCACCTGGAGGTCGCCCAGCACCGTTACCCGCGGCAGGTCCATGACCACGTCCTTCGGCAGTTCCAGGGTGCTGGCCAGCTTCTGCCGCCAGGATGCCCGGGCGCCATCCCCGTCCGCCCCGCCGCCGCGAC
>DYIH01000169.1:3761-4077 GCA_020723785.1 Thermaerobacter marianensis | reverse complement strand
TGGCGGAGGTGAGCACGCCGGCTTTCAGCCGGCTCCAAAGCCGTTCGGCCAGCAACGGCCCGGGGAAGAGCGGCGCCGCGCGCAGCCGGCCGTATCCGGGATCCCCGACGGATCGTGGGGTCCGCTGGGGTGGAAAACCGTGCCCACCGTGCCCGCCGGCCTCCCATTCGAACCAGGCCACCTGGCTGGCCGGCGCTCCGTCCGGGCTGCCTTCGCCGGTTTCCCCGGCCGCCAGTATCGTCGCCAGGTCGGCGGCCGCCTGGGCCACCGCGCCGGCCAGGGCCTCGATTTCCGCCAGCAGTTCTTCCCCGCCCCC
>DYIH01000169.1:0-3751 GCA_020723785.1 Thermaerobacter marianensis | reverse complement strand
CCAAGCCGCCGGCCGGGGCCTCCAGCCTGTGGACCAGGTTCTCCCCCGCCACGCGCACCGCCTGCCAGCCATCCGGCGGCGCGGCGGTCGTGCCCGCCGCCGGCAGCCGCCAGGTGCGCACCGGGTGGTCGCCGGGCGGAGCGGGGAGCGCGGTCGTCCAGGCCCGCAGGGCGTGGAAGAGGTCGGCCGCCCCTTCCCGGGCGGCCCGCGCCTGCGCCCGCAGTTCGGCTACCTGCCGCGCGAAGCCCTCGGCTGCCGCCGCCACCGGGAGAGCCGCGCGTTCGAGCCTGGTCACCAAACAGTTGCCGCCGGGGTCGTGGACCTTCGCCAGGAGGTGATGCAGCTCGCGTTCGTCCACGGTCATCCCCAGGTGGTCGGAAGCCGCCTCCGGCAGGTGGTGGGCCTCGTCGCAGACCAGATAGCCGTACGGCGGCAGGACGTTGCCGCCCGTGGCCAGGTCGGCCATGAGCAGGGCGTGGTTCACCACCAGGAGATCGGATGCCTCCGCCCGGCGGCGGGCGTTGAGAAAGAAGCAGCCGTCCCGGTGGCGGCAGCGGTCGCCCGCGCACCCGGCGTCGGCGGCCACGTCCGCCCAGGCGCCCTCCTCCTCCAGGCGCAGGTTCAATTCCGCGCGGTCGCCCGTCTCCGTCTCGGCCAGCCACACGGCGATACGCCCGTAGAGTCGACGGGCCGGGTGAGGGAATTGCTCGGGGTTGCGGGCCGCTTCCTCCCACTTGAGGCGGCACAGGTAGTTTCCGCGCCCTTTGATCAGCATCGTGCGGAAGTCGAAAGGCAACCGCTCCCGAAGAAACGGGATGTCCTTGCGGCAAAGCTGCTCCTGAAGGGAGATGGTGTGGGTGGAGACAACCACCCGCTCCCCGCGGGAAACCGCCCAGCCCAGGGCCGGCACCAGGTAGGCCATCGACTTGCCGGTGCCCGTACCCGCCTCCACCACCAGGAACCGCCCTTCCCGAAACGCGCGGGCGACGGCGCCGAGCATCTCGATCTGTCCTTCCCGCCGCTCATAGGCTGGGAAACCCCGGGCCAGCCAGCCAGTCCGCCATGGTCTCGGGATCGAAGTCCGGCGCCGGCTGCCGGTTACGGGCGGGCGGCCGTGGCGCAACGCCCGGCTCTCCTCCCCCACCTCGCCGGGGCGCGTCCGGGGAAACCGGTCCGGCCAGTATCCGGGAGAGCAGGCGGACCAGCGGCGGTTCCGCGCCGTGGTCCCCGCCTGGATTCCCGCCGGACGGCGACCCGGTTGAGCGGTCCCCCGCGGGGCGGAGGAAGCGGATCGCCAGGGCCAGCGCCTCCCGGTCCAGCGTTCGCAGGTGTTCCAGCAAGCGGTGAAAGAGGAGGGCGGCCGCCTCGGCGTCGGCCAGCGCGTCGTGGTACCGCTCCGCCGAGGGGGCCAAGCCCAGCCCCTCGGCGAGGGCTTGCAGCCGGTAGCTGCCGTGGGCCGGGAGCGCCAGCCGCGCCAGTTCCAACGTGTCGTAGACCGGGCCGGCCAGGACGCGCCCGATGCCCCGCAGGCCGGCCGCGAGGAACCCCGTGTCGAAGGGCGCGTTGTGGGCCACCAGGGGGAGGTTGCCGGCAAAGTCCAGGAACTCCGGCAGGACCTCCTCGAGGGAGGGCTGGCCGGCGAGGCGGGACGGCGTGATCCCCGTCAGGCGCTGGACGGCCAAGGGCACGGGGACGCCCGGATCCACCAGGCGGGACCAGCGGGCAGCCACCCGCCCGCCCTCCAGGCGGACGGCGCCGAGCTGGATGACGCGGTCCCGTTCCGGGTCGACTCCGGTTGTCTCCACGTCGAAGGCCGCAAAGGACGCCAGCAAGCTCAACCGCAACCCTCCAAATGGGCGGTGTCGTTGAGGGCCAGGAGCCGCCCCCGGTCCGGCTGGTAGCGGACCAGCGTCAGCCCGGTGTTTTCGATGACGAACCGGTCCCGCAGCTCCGGTTCCAGGTCCAGCAGGTGGCAGATGAGGGCCTTCAGGCAGCCACCGTGGGCCACCAGTATCACCCGCCGCAGGTCCGGCCGCCACAGGGCCTTGAAGGCCCCCGCCACCCGCGTCTGCATCTCCAGGAAGCTCTCGCCGCCGGGCGGCCGGGTGCGAACCGAGTCCCGCCGGTAGGCCGCCGCCGATTCCGGGAAGCGTTCGGCGACCTCCGGGAAGGTCAGGCCCTCCCAGGCGCCGAAATGCATCTCGCGGAATTCCGGGCGGGCGACGACGTCGAGGTTCAGGGCCTCGCCGATGGCCGATGCCGTATCGTAGGCCCGCGACAGGTCGCTGGACCACAGGGCGTCGAAGGACAGGCCGCCGTCGCGGGCCCGCAGCCGCCTGGCCAGGCGCGCCGCCTGCCGCCGCCCCTCGCCGCTCAGGGGGACGTCCTGCTGCCCCTGGAAGCGGTTCTCCTGGTTCCATACCGTCTCGGCGTGACGGACGAGGTAGAGGATCGTGGCCATGACTTCAGTATACCGTGATCAGCCCATCTCCACCTAGCTCCCGCCGCATGGCTTCCGACACCTCGAGGAACTTGCCGGAGGCCTCGGC
Organism: Thermaerobacter marianensis; assembly: GCA_020723785.1. GTDB lineage: Bacteria > Bacillota > Sulfobacillia > DYIH01 > DYIH01 > DYIH01. The sequence goes on along the minus strand of DYIH01000169.1, from coordinate 1,202 downwards.
CAGTATCTCGCCGCTTTCCGCGTCGGCCAACTCCGCCGCCATCTCCGCCAGGCGCCGCTTCCGCGCCACCAGCCGGCCCGCCAGCCGCAGGGGGCGGCCGGTCGGCACCGGCTTCCTGAAGCGCACCGTGATCTCGGCCGTCATGGTGAAGAGGCCCTGGAAGTGGGCGGCGTACCACATGGCGTCGTCCAGCAAACCGGTGACGATGCCGCCGTGCAGGACGCCGGCGAACCCCTGCAGGTGGGCCGGCGGCGTCACCTCGGCCTCGGCCCCGCCGGGCGCCGGACGGAAGGCGGCACGCGCACCGGCCGGGTTGTCCCGGCCGCAGATGATGCAGTGGCGCGAACCGTAACGCGGCCCGCCGGCCGGCGCTTCCGGCCCCGTGCCCGGAGCCTCCTCCCCGCCGCCCGGTGCTTCCGACCCGCCGCCCGGCCCCTGCGCGGTCATCCCGCGCCCACCAGCCGCCGCGCCCGCGCCTCGGCCTCCGCCCGCACTCGCTCCTCGTTGACCGTTAGCAGTTCGCCTTTGCGGACCACCACCCGCCCGTCGACGATGACCGTATCCACGTCCCCGTCCTGGGCCGAATAGGCCAGCAGGGATACGACGTCATGATGGGGCGTCAGGCGCGGGTGATCCAGGTCCACCAGGACCAGGTCGGCCCGTTTGCCGGCCTCGATGCTGCCGATCTCCCCTTCGAGCCCCAGGCAGCGGGCGCCGCCCAGGGTGGCCAGTGCCAAGGCCTGAACGTCCGGGAGGACGGTCGGGTCGCCCGTCCGGGCCTTCTGCAGCAGGGCGGCGGCGCGCAGTTCCTCGAAGAGGCCGAGCTGGTTGGTGCTGGCGGCACCGTCAGTGCCCAGGCCCACCGGCACGCCCTCGGCGAGCATGGCCGCCACCGGGGCGATGCCGCTGGCCAGCTTGAGGTTGGAGAGTGGGTTGTGGGCCACGCCGCCCCTCATCCCGGCCAGGATGGCCCGGTCGGCGGCATCCACGTGGACGCAGTGGGCGGCCAGCACACGCCGCTCGAACAATCCCAGGTCAGCCATCAGCTGCACGGGCGAACGGCCGTGCCGTGCGCGGCACCGCTCCACTTCCCCCGCCGTCTCGGACAGGTGGATGTGCAGTGGGATGTCCCCGTCGCCGGCGGCGGCGATTACCTCCCGCATGAATTCGGGGGGGCAGGTGTACGGGGCGTGGGGACCGAG
>DYIH01000168.1 GCA_020723785.1 Thermaerobacter marianensis | reverse complement strand
AGGGGTTGGTTGCTGCGTCGGCCGCTTATCCCTCGTCGCACGGCCAGCGGGAACAAAGTTCCCGCTGGCCGCTTTCACGGTATTCCAGGCTCGATCGATGCAGGGGGAGAATATCTTGATGGCGCCCCGGTCCCTCATCATGGCGCCCCGGTCTCGGAGGCGGTCCCTGTCCAATCGAGCGGGTGCGTGGCGGAAGGCTGTTTGCCGGCGTGCTACCTGGGTTTTCCATCGTCCCGCACGGGGAGCGCGAGGTAGACCCTGCAAAGCGGGAAGAAGCGACGCTCCTCCAGCTCGATTCGGCGGGTGAGAGCCTTTGTCACCTGTGCCAGGTCGCGGATGATCAGGGCACGGTTCGGGGCGGCGGTTGCTTCGTAGTTGTTCAGAAACTCCAGGATCTGTTGGGTTACCGTCTCCAGAGCGGCATTGAACCGTTCGGCCAGCTTGCGACCCTCCGGCCCGCAGGCGGCAAGCTGGGGGACCAACTCATTATGCTCCCGTTCCACGTGTCGCAGCACCATTTGCCGGAAGCGTGAAAGGGCGGGCCGCGCCTCCTTCTCGCTCAGGTGCTGGACGGCCCAGACGACCAGGCGTGATTCCCGAGCCAGGACCCGGTGTTCCTCGAACAACTCGTCCAGGAGGGACATGGGCGACACTCCCATGAATGATGCTTCAATAATGACCTTAATGCAGCAGGTGGTCCGATCATGGTGACTTATGTCACAGATGTTTTGTGATTTCGTTCACTCCCAGGCCGCCAAATATGAAAACAGTTAGCTAGCCCGTTCAGGTGATGTTCCAAAATGGTTCTTTGTTTTATGCTGAAGAATGATGTTTAGTATTTTTGGAGGAGGGGGAGCCTTTGGTCAATATCAATTGGATCAGGCAATTTCCCGTGTTCGCCGGTCTGCCAGATCCCGCTCTGGCTGCCCTGGCCCGCATCATGCACAGGAAGCGCATTTCGGCCCGCCGCATCCTCTTCTACGAGGGCGATCCCGTCACCGCGCTGTATTGCATAGAACACGGCCGCATCCGGATGAGCGTTGCCCTTGAGGACGGAGAGGAATGCACGATCAATATCCTCGGGGACGGAGAGTTCTTCCCCCATGCGGGTCTGCTCAGGGGCGGCACCTACCCGGCCACAGCCAGCACGATGGTGGATACCGAGGTGGCCCTCGCCTTCCGCGACGACCTGGCTGACCTGGCCAGGCGGGAGCCGGAGATCGCCTTTCACCTCCTCATGGAAATGGGACGGCGGGTGGAAATCCTCCAGGGGCGGGTGCGCGAGCTGACCCAGCGGGACCTTCGGGTGCGCGTCCTCTGCACGCTCATGCGTCTGGCCACCATGCACCAGATGAACGAGGAGGACGCGCCGAGGCCGGACGAGGTCGACCTCAATTTTCACTTGACCCACGAGGAATTGGCCCAGATGGCGGGTGGCGCCAGGGAGAGCGTGAGCCGCATCCTTTCCGAGTTGCGGCGCGAGGGGATCATCATCCACTCTTCCCACGGCCGGCTCGGCCTGCAGATGAGCCTCCTCGAGCGGGCACTGGCCAGATGCCGTTCGACTTACCGCGACTGCCCGCTGTTCCCGTTCCCGCCGCGGTCGTACCGCCGGAGCGTGTTCGTGCAGGGACGTGACTGAAGGGGCGGTTATACGCACGTTGGCGGACGGCCCGGGCTAGAACCTCCGGCGCAGGTCGGCGGCGATGTCCTTGGCCTGTGTGCCGAAGCCATAGGAGGCCGCCAGCCGTCCCTTGGGATCGATCAGGTAAGTCGACGCCCCGTGGGTGACCAGGTAGCCGACCGCGCTGTCAGGAACCTCCTGCCGCTCGACGAACATTCCATAGTCCTTCCAGACACGCTCCAGATCCCGCCTGCTTCCGGTCAGCCCGATGAAGCGCTCGTCCCCCTTGGACTCGATGTACGTGGCGATTTTCTCCGGGGTGTCGCGTTCCGGATCGACGGTTACGAAGACGACCCTGACGCGGTCGGCATCGCCGCCCAGCGACTCCAGGGCGCGGCGCAGGTTGGTGAGCGTGGTCGGGCACACGTCGGGGCAGACGGTGTAACCGAAGAAAAGGAGGACGAACTTGCCGCGCAGGTCGGACAGCCTGAACCGCTTGCCCTTTGCGTCGGTAAGCGTAAAGTCCGCCGCCGGCAGGGGCGGATCGAACTCGGTCGGCCTGAAGCCGGCCGCCTGGCTGTTCTGGTTTCCGGAGGGCGGGGATTTGATCCGGGTCGATGAGCAGGCCGGCAGTAACAGGTTCAAGGCAATTGCGATCAAGGCAACGGATCGGGCCAACCACGGTCGCGCCGTCACGAGGGTGCCACCTCCAGTGTCCTGAATCTGTCAGACGCACGGGCATCGGACAAGAACAAAGATGCCTGGCGAGGGTGGGCCGTGCCGTGGTGACGCCTACCTCGACGCCCTGATCACCTGGAAGGGGACGACCTTGGCGACCTCGCCATCGAGCAGGATACGAATCTCGTACGGCCCGATGTCGGGGAGGGTGAGGTTGTCGATGCCCAGAACAAGCTGGGCATGCCCGGCGGGGCTGAGCTGTATCGGCCCTCCGGTGTCCAGCAGCTCGCCGTGGTCTGGCCGCAGGACCTGGATACGGCCCTCCACGGTCTCGCCCGGTTCGCCCTTGATCTCCATGGCCAGGACGGCTCTCGTGTGGGTCGTGGGCACCCTCTGCACCGTGATGGCGTCGAAGATGCCTATGATGCAGATCTTCTTACCGTCGTCATAGAAAGCGTAGTCGCACAGGTGCGCCCAGTTGCAATAAGCCATCGGCGCTTTACCCCCGCATCAGCGCGCGGCGGGCGATGTCCCGCCGGTAGTGCGCACCGGGAAAATCGATGCGGGCCACCGCGTCGTAGGCTCGCGCCACGGCGTCGCCGACGGTCGGCCCCAGGGCGGTGACGCCGAGCACGCGGCCGCCGGCAGTGACGATGCGGCCGTCCTTTTCGGCCGTGCCGGCGTGGAACACGGTGACGTCAGGCAGTGCCCCGGCCTCCTCCAGGCCGCTGATGGGCAGTCCCTTTTCGTAAGCTCCAGGATAGCCGGGGGCGGCCATGACGACGCAGACGGCCGCCTCCGGGCGCCAGCGCAGGGTGGTGTCCCGTAGGTCGCCGGCGGCGCAGGCCAGCATCACCTCGACCAGGTCCGACTCCAGCCGGGGCAGGACGGCCTGGGTTTCCGGGTCGCCGAAACGGCAGTTGAACTCCAGCACCTTGGGACCGTCGCGGGTGATCATCAGACCGGCATAGAGGACGCCGCGGTAGGGCCGCCCCTCGGCGGCCATGGCCCGCACGGTGGGGCGCAGGATCTCGCGCTCGACGCGCCCGGCCAGTTCGGGGGTGTAGACGGGGGCGGGGGAGTAGGCGCCCATGCCGCCGGTGTTGGGACCCTCGTCGTTGTCGCAGGCGCGCTTGTGATCCTGGGCCGAGACCATGGGCAACACGCGTTCGCCGTCACAGAAGGCCAGGACGGAGACCTCCTCGCCCTCCAGGAACTCCTCGATCACCAGGCGGTCGCCGGCGTTGCCGAAGGCGCGCCGGACCATGATCTCCCGGATCCAGGCCAGTGCCTCCCGCGGTTCCCGGGCGATGACCACCCCTTTGCCGGCGGCCAGCCCGTCGGCCTTGAGCACCAGTGGGCCGGACCGCGCCGCGGTGTACTCGGACGCGGCCTGCGGGTCGTCGAATACCCGGTAGTCGGCGGTGGGGATGCCGTGGCGGGCCATCAGCGCTTTGGCGAATGCTTTCGAGCCTTCCAATTCGGCGGCCGCCCGTGTGGGGCCGAAGACGGCGCGCCCCCGGCCCATGAGTTCATCGGCGACGCCGGCCACCAGGGGCGCCTCGGGGCCGATCACTGTGAGATCGATGCCCTCCGCCTCCACCAGGGCGGCCACCGCCCGCGGGTCCTCGGGGTTCCCCGGCACACAGCGGGCCAGGCGGGCGATGCCGGCATTGCCGGGTAAACAGATGATTTCCCTGACGCGCGGGCTTTGCCGTAATTTCCATACCAGGGCGTGCTCGCGGCCGTCCCCGCCGAGAACCAGGAGGCGCAAGTTCCGGCTCCTT
>DYIH01000167.1:3591-4136 GCA_020723785.1 Thermaerobacter marianensis | reverse complement strand
ACGGGAGGAGGCCCTGGCCCGGGCGCGGGAGATGCGCCGCCTTGTCCTCTCGGAGAAGGAAGCGGCCGACCTGGAGCTGATCGCCACCGGCGCCTACAGCCCCCTCATCGGGTTCATGACCCGGTCCGACTACCAATCGGTCGTCGGCGACATGCGGTTGAGCAGCGGCCTGGCCTGGAGCCTGCCGGTGACCCTGGCCGTCGCCCGCGAGGAGGCGGCGGGCCTGCGGGAGGGCGAGGAGGTCGCCCTGTGGGATGGCGCGGGGAACCTCCTGGGGACGATGATCGTCGCCGACCGGTTCGAATATGACAAGGCGGCCGAGGCGCGCCAGGTCTTCCGCACCGAGGAGGCGGCCCACCCCGGCGTGGCGCGGCTGTACGCCCAGGGCGAGGTCTACGTCGGCGGGCCGGTGCGCCTTTTGAACCGCCGGCCGCAGCCCTTCCCTGACCACGCCTGCGACCCGGCCCAGACCCGGGCCGAATTCGACCGGCGGGGCTGGCGGCGCGTCGTCGCCTTCCAGACGCGGAACCCGATCCACCGGGCCC
>DYIH01000167.1:0-3581 GCA_020723785.1 Thermaerobacter marianensis | reverse complement strand
ACATCCAGAAGTGCGCCCTGGAGACGGTCGACGGCCTCCTGATCCACCCGCTGGTGGGCGAGACCAAGGGGGACGACGTGCCGGCGGCGGTGCGCATGGAGAGCTACCGGGCCATCCTGGAGCGGTACTATCCCCGCGACCGCGTGTGGCTGGCCGTCTTCCCGGCGGCGATGCGCTACGCCGGGCCGCGGGAGGCCGTCTTCCACGCCCTGGTCCGTAAGAACTACGGCTGCACCCACTTCATCGTCGGCCGGGACCACGCCGGTGTCGGCAGCTACTACGGACCCTACGACGCCCAGCACATCTTCGCCGCCTTCCGGCCCGAGGAGCTGGGGATCACGCCCCTGTTCTTCGATAACGCCTTCTACTGCCGCGCCTGCGGCGGCATGGCCTCGGCCAGGACCTGCCCCCACGGCGACGCCGACCGGGTGATCCTGAGCGGGACGAAGGTGCGGGAGATGCTGCGGTCCGGCCAACTGCCGCCGCCCGAGTTCACCCGGCCGGAGGTGGCCGCGGTGCTGGTGCGGGGCATGGCGGTGGAGGTTTGTCGCGACAGAGTTTAACTTTCATTAAGACGCTTCAAAAGTAACGCTTTAGGTGGTTAATGGGGGATAAGACGTGGGGCATCAGAGAATGAAGGTTATCTACATCGCCGGATGCGGAAGAAGCGGGTCTACCCTGCTTGGCCGCATGTTGGGTCAGTTGGACGGCGGCCTTTACGTCGGGGAAATGCGGAAACTTTGGACCTGGTGCTTTGAGCCGGGCTGGTTGTGCTCTTGCGGTGATGCCTTTCGAGACTGCTCCTTCTGGGAAAAGGTGTTTGGTTTGGCATACGGCGGATGGGATGTCGTTCCCCATCAACGAGCGGTTTTGATTCAACAGAAAATCGATCGCGCCCGCTACTTGCCTTTTCTATTGTCCAAAAGCGGCAATAGGCTTCTGAAGACCAGGATCCATTCGTTGACAGAAATATTGCAACCGCTTTATGACGCAATTAAGACGGTTTCGGGGGCTGAGTTCATCGTTGACGCGTCGAAGGATCCCACATACGCGATGATTCTTGCTTCAATGAGGAACATCGACCTACGAGTTGTCCATTTGGTAAGGCATCCCTGCGGGGTTGTCTGGTCCATGATGAAAAAACGGCGAAGGGAAGATGTTCAGGGCGGTACTATTTATATGGGTGGAAGCACATTATGGAAGGCCGCTGCCTATTGGACGGTGTGGAACCGAGTTTTCATGCACCAGATCTTTTCCGGGGCGTTGGTTATCCGTTATGAGGATGTCGTTGAGGCACCCAGAGACATGCTTGCAAGAATCATGGAGTTTGCCGGGTTCCCGGCTTTAACGGAAGTACCTTTTATCACCGGGGGTCGAGAACTGCTTCTGCCGCATGATCATTCCGCTTCAGGGAATCCAATGCGAGTTGCCGGTGGCAGGCTGGTGCTTCGCGGGGATGACGAGTGGAATAGCGCCTTGGCCCGGGACCAAAAGGAAATGATACGGAAGATCTGTGGTGGAACGGCGGCTCGCTTCCGGTATTCGTTTGACGCCCCTTCTGCGAAGGGGGTACAGGCGTAGATGCGACGGTTGGTGCAAGGACAGGAACGGCTGATGGCTGTGGCTCATCACGTTGCATCAGTGAAAGGGGCTGATCGGGCAGAGTTCTTGTCGACTTTCTTCTGGAGGCTGCGGCAACGCGGGCTTCGGCTGTGCATACTCCATGGCTTCGAGGGGCTACCGCATCACGTGCCCTCGGATATTGATTGCCTGGTGCCGTCCCGCGAATGGGAAGCTGTGCTCCAGGAGTTGTATAGGCACTGTCGGGATACCGGCTGGCGGATAGCCAATGCCATTCAGTATGAGGCGACGTCTTGGTATTTCTGCCTTGCAGGCTGTGGGGATGGGGAGTGGCCGACCGTCTGCCTGGACATCTCGACAGATTATAGGAAAAGCGCTTTATTCTATTCGGAGGAATTGATATGGAAACACGCGCAGCGGTTGGGGGACTTCTATGTACCCACGCCTTCGTTTCAGTTCGGGTACTACTTGATAAAAAAAGTCCTTAAGAGATCGCTCAATTCCGATCATGCCGACAAGCTGGTGCGTCTTTTCAAACAGGATCGGGACGGTGGTCGTCGCGAGATCGCCCGATTTTTCTCCCCCGAGACGGCGAGTAGATTGACCAACGCCCTGGAGACGAAGGACTGGGATGCCGTTCGGAGGGATCTGCCCTCCTTGCGCCGTGAGTTGTTGCAGCGCGCCTGGTTTGCGGATCCATATTCCGGCTTGATCTATGGCTGGCGGGAGACCTGCCGACGTCTAAGCCGTTGGTGGCTGGCTACGGGGTTGTGGGTGGCCTTCCTTGGTCCAGACGGCGTCGGCAAGTCCACCGTGATCGCCGAGGCGGAAAAGAGGCTGGCCCCTCTATTCCGTAAGACGAAAAGGGGACACTTCCGGCCGGGACTCTTCGGGAAGCCTCGCCATGCCTCCGTGGCAACGGACCCTCACGGGAGGCCACCTTACGGCGCTCTCTTTTCATTATTGAAATTAGGCCATCTGGCGGATGATTACCTGCTAGGATACCCCATCCGTGTCCGACCACACTTGGTGCGTTCGGGGCTGCTTCTCTACGACCGCTGTTACCACGATATCCTAGTGGATCCACGCCGGTACCGGTACGGCGGCCCGCTGGCGTTGGCGCGGGCAGCCGGGGGGATGCTGCCCAGGCCGGACGTGTTCGTGTTCCTCGATGCGCCGGAGGACGTCCTCCTCTCGCGGAAGAGGGAGCTTCCCAGGGAGGAGCTACGGCGGCAGCGAAAAGCATACGCAGCCCTCGCAGAGAGGCTTAAGCCCTCCGTGGTGGTGGATGCCAGCCGGCCGCTGGACGAAGTGGCCAAGGCGGCCTGTGAGGCCGTCGTAGCGGCCCTTGAAAGGCGCACACTGGCGCGGCTGGGGCTGGGGGGAGAGGCATGATGAACGCGGTAATCGAACTCCAGGAGGAAGAGCTGCTTTACCTCGCTCTGGGGGCGGTCCATCGGGACGGTGCAAGGGCCGCGCCGGCCACTCACGTGCAGGTGCCGCTGGCCGGGGGCCGGAGCGTGATACTCCCCTGGGGACAGGGGAGGACGAGCTGGCGGGCGGCGAGCGTCTACCTCCCATACCGCATGACAGGGCGGCTCCGGGTGGCCTTGGGAGCCGCTGCAGCGGCCGCGGGAGGCACGTTGCCTAGCTGCCTGCGCCTACGCCTGGATGCAGAGGGTTCCTTCCTGTGGCGTCTCTGCATCAGGCACTGGCGGGAGCCGTTTCACTTCGCCGTCTACACGGGGACGGCCGGGCCGGGGCGGAAGTGGACGGTGCGCGTCATGGATGCCGAGGGGAACGCCCTGGCGTACGCGAAGGTGGCAGCTTGTCCGGCGGCAAGGCTCCTCTTGCAAAACGAGGGGGTCCGCCTCGCCGACCTGGCGGAGGTGTCTGGTCTCGTCGGGCGGGTGCCGGAAGCCATCGGTTTTTGGGAGGAAGACGGCGTCAGCGTGCTCCTGCTCTCGCCCCTGGAAGGGCGCCGGGTTCCGCTGCGGTTT
>DYIH01000166.1 GCA_020723785.1 Thermaerobacter marianensis | reverse complement strand
GAACACCAGGCGGGGTGGTCAAGTTTTCGGTTAGCACGCCGGTCAACTTTTCGGTGAGCACGCACATTACTGTTTTAAAGGTATGGAGGTGCAAGTATAATAGCATCATAATGATGCAATTCATGATGCAGGAGGAAGACTCGATGAAAGCGATCACCTTGAGGAATCTACCTCCCGAACTGGTTCAACTCATTCGCCAGAAGGCTGAGGAACAGCGGACCAGCCTGAACAAGGTGGTCATTCACCTGCTGGAGGAGAGCCTGGGGAAGCGGGGGAGAAAAAAGAGGGGGGAGCCCCGGTATCACGATCTGGACGGCCTCGCCGGTTCCTGGGCCGAAGAGGAGGCCGCGGCCTTTGCAGAGGCCTTGGCCGAGCAGCGGTCGATTGATCGGGAGATGTGGAAATGATGCGGATCATGTTGGATACCTCCGCTTATGCGGCTTTCATGCGGGGCCATCCCGGCATCCATTCGGCCTTGCAGGAGGCCGATGAGATCCGCGTCAACCCCATCGTCCTGGGGGAGCTGTCCGCCGGCTTCAAGAAAGGCGGGTGGAGGGCGAAGAACGAGGCGGAGCTGCAGGCTTTCCTTTCCTCACCGCGGGTCGATGTTGTGGACGTCGACATCGAAACCGCCGAGAGGTATGCCGTGATCCTCAACTCCTTGTGGGTCTCTGGCACACCTATCCCCACCAATGACATCTGGATTGCGGCCAGCGCCATGCAGCACGGGTTGCGCGTCCTGACGACGGATGCCCATTACCTCAAGGTCAGCCAGGTCATCGTGGATTATCACGAAGCTATCTAAAACAGTTCCTCACTATGCCATGACGTTTTCCTACGTTACGGCTCCAGCCTGTTCCATGCCTGCCAAGCGGGATAACTGGGCTTGCTGGAGAAAATTGACCGTGTGGATTACCGCTTCGTCGAGCCGATGTTCGCGGAGTACGTCAGACGGCTATGAGCCTAGGGAAACGGGAGAAGAGGAGGGGAAACCCTGCTATCACGATCTGGACAGCCTTACCTGTTCTCGGAATCAAGGGGGTGGCTTTAGAAGTAGCCTTGCCGAGCAACGGTCGATCAACTGACGTTAAACTCTGGACGCTGGATAATCGATACATTTTATCCAGCGCCTTTTATTGCCTGTTATGGAGGGGCGGGCCAAGGGGGGTGAGCGGTGGTGTCTGCGTTGGGGCAACCGGGGCAGCCAGGACAGCCGGGGCAAGCGGGGCAGCATGGGCGGCTTGGGCAGCCTGCGGCGGCGTCCGGCGGGCGCGCCCACCTGGTCGTCGCCGAGCGCGGCTCCTTCATCGGGAAGAAGAGCGAGCGGCTCGTCGTCTACCAGAACAAATCGGTGGTGGCGGAGGTGCCCTTCTTCGACCTGGAGCAGGTGACGGTGGCCACGTCGGGGGTGTCCATCTCCAGCGACGCCATCTACCACTGCGTGGAGCACGGGATCCAGATCAACTTCCTGAGCGGGTCGGGGAAGCCCTACGCCAAGGTGACCTCGCCGGTGTTGCTGGGCACCGTCGCCATCCGACGGGAGCAGTACAACGCCTACAGGGACCGGCGGGGCGTGGCCCTGGCCAAGGCCTTCGTTGAGGGCAAGATCAAGAACCAGGCCAACGTGCTCAAGTACTTCGGGAAGCACCGTCGCAAGGCCCAACCCGAAATCTACGGGCAGATCGCCGCGGCCGTGGCGCGGCTCGATGCACACCTGAAGGAATTGACTGCCCTGGACGCGCCCAGCGTCGACGAACTGCGAGGCCAGCTCCTGTCCGTCGAGGGGCGGGCGGCCCAACACTACTGGGACCTGGTGCAGGTCCTGGTGGCGGAAAAGGTGAAGTTTCCCGGACGGGAGCACCGCGGGGCTGAGGATGACCTCAACGCCATGCTCAACTACGGCTACGGCGTCCTCTACAGCCAGGCGTGGGGAGCGCTCCTGCTGGCCGGGCTGGAGCCCTTCGCGGGGTTCCTGCACGTGGATCGGCCGGGCAAGCCCAGCCTGGTCCTCGACTTCGTGGAGGAATTCCGCCAGCAGGTGATCGACCGGCCCCTATTGGCCATGGTCACCAAGGGATACGCCCCGCGGATGGAGGAGGGCCGACTGGCCGAGGAGTCGCGCCGCGAGGTGGCGGCGGCGGTGCTGGAGCGGCTCGAAACCCAGGAGACGTATGACGGCAAGAAGCACCGGATAAAGACGATCCTGCACCTGCAGGCCCGGCGCATGGCCGGCTTCGTCCGCGGCGACGGGCGCTACCGGCCCTTCGTGGGGACGTGGTGACGCCCCTGGGGTGTGGAACGCCTATGAGGGCGTGGCGCCGCCCATGGGAAAGTGGTGACGCCCATGTGCCCACGGGGGTGCGGGACAAGGGGGGACGATCATCGTGGTGACGCTGGTCATCTACGACATCCCTGACGACAATGTCCGCAACAAGCTGGCCGAGGTCTGCAAGGACTACGGATTGCGGCGGGTCCAGTTCAGCGCCTTCCTCGGCAACCTGAACCACAACCGCCGGCAGGAGCTGATCCAGCGCCTGCGCCGCACCTTAGGCCGCAAGGAAGGCAATATCCAGGTTTGGCCCGTCTGCGACAAGGACGTGGCCCTGGTCGCCGAGATCGACGTGCCCGCCCCGCCCCGGCGGCGGCCGGCGCCGGCGGCGGCCCAGGACACGGCCTGAGGCGGACTGGGAGGATGGCGCCATGGAACCGCACGGTGCGGCGAACGCCGCGCAGCCGCTTGGGACGGGCCGCAGCCCGGAGTTGCGCGTGGCCGACGTCAAGCAGTACCTCTACTGCCCCCGCGTGATCTACTACCACTACGTCCTTCCCGTTGAACGCAAGGTGACCTATAAGATGCAGGTGGGGCGGGAGGAGCACGTGGAGATCGACCGCCTGGAGAAGCGCCGCAAGCTCGGCCGCTACCGCCTGGCCGAGGGGGAACGGCGGTTCCACGTGGCCTTGGCCTCGCCGCAGCTCGGGCTCTCCGGCGTTCTGGACCTGCTCATCGTCTCCCCGGCCGGCTACTTTCCCGTGGAATACAAGGTGACGACTGGGGGGCCGGCCCTGAACCACAAGTACCAACTGGTCGCCTATGCCCTGCTGGTGGAGGAGGCGTTCGGCGCCGTGGTGCGGTCGGGGTTCCTCTACCTGGCGCCCCGCCGGGAACTGGTCGAGGTGCCGGTGACCGACAACGCCCGCCTCCACACGCGGCGTATTCTCGGCGCCATCCGGCGGATCATCGCGGAGGGACGGCTGCCGGCGGTGCGCCACCGCTTCGGCCGCTGCCGGGACTGCGAGTTCCTGAACTACTGCGGTGACGTCGAGCGGCGCGGCGGCGCCCGGTTTCTCCAGGGAGGCATGGCTCCGCGCCACGAGGCGCAGGCCGTTACGCAGGTTGAGGAGGGGGATGGGGATGTACTTCCTGAATGACGAGGAGCGCAAGTACCTGCTGCGGGGGCTGGTGCCCAAGTCGCGGGAACTGGCCGTGGCCGAGGAGCACCGCGGCTGGAACTGGCACCTGCCACCCCTGGACCCGCCCTATAACGTCCGCCTCGGCGTCTACGAAGTGGCGGGCCGCTACTGCGAGACCGGTCGGGACGTCTACGCCCGCCGCGTGCTGGGCGCCAGGGGGCAGCCGAACCGCGCCATGGTCGCCGGCGCGTACTACCACGACCTGCTCGCGCAGGCGTTGACCCGCGCCAAACGGCTCCTCTACGTGCACGGCGTGGCCGCGTACCAGGAAGCGCTGGAGGGGATGCGGGAATTCCCCGCGGCAGGCCCGGCCGCCGGCAGGCTGGAGGGGCTGCCTCCGGAAGAGGTCGCCGAGGTGTTGCGGCGCGGCCGGATACTCTGGGAGTTCGAGGCCTCCCGGATCGCCGCCCGCGTCCAGGACGTCCTCTCCCGCCAGCCGTACATCAATGAGGACGCCCTCGTCGCCCTGGCCGTTCCGGTCGTCGTCGAGCAGAAGCTGGACGGCGCCTTCCTCGGCCTGAGTTCCACGCTGAGCGCCGACGCCGTGCTGGCCGGTGAACCGATGGTCGTGGACATCAAGTTCGGCGAGCCACGTAACTTCCACCGCCTCACCACCACGGGCTACGCTCTGGTCATGGAGGCGATTCACGAGTACCCCGTCAACCTAGGCTGCATCGTCTACGCCGACTTCCGGGACAACCGCTGGTTGATCCGCAAGGAGTTTCACGTCATCG
>DYIH01000165.1 GCA_020723785.1 Thermaerobacter marianensis | reverse complement strand
CCTGCACCCGCGCCCGCGCCCGCACCTGCGCCCGCGCCCGCGCCTGCACCCGCGCCCGCACCCGCACCCGCGCCCGCGCCCGCACCGGCGCCTGCACCTGCGCCGGAGCCGCAGACGCCACCGCCGGCACCGGAGCCCGGGAGACAAGGGCCGGCCTACTCGCAGAGCGACCTGGAACTGCTGGCCCGGCTCATCGCCGCCGAGGCCGAGGGCGAACCGTACCAGGGGCAAGTCGCCGTCGGGGCGGTGGTGATGAACCGGGTTCGCAGCACCGTCTTCCCGAACACCGTCTCCGGCGTGATCTTCGAGGCGTGGCAGTTCGAGCCGGTGCTCAACGGCTGGATCTGGGCGGTGCAACCCTCGCCGACAGCCTACCAGGCGGCCACGGAGGCGTTGGCCGGCGCGGACCCGACCGGTGGAGCCCTATTCTTCTACAACCCGGCCAAGGCCTGGAGCGACTTCCTTATGAACCGCCGGCTCCTGACCATCATCGGCAACCACTACTTCTACCGATGACACCGCGAGCCGCGCGCACTTTCGCGGCCACGGCGCGGCCGAGGTGAGCGTGAACAAGGGGAGAGTGTGGTCCAGGCCGTCGCAGCCGAAACTTTTTGAAAGGATGGTACAGGATGGGTTTGCACAAGCATCGATGGATGGTCAGGGCCGCCGTCGCCGCTTTCGCTGCTCTCGCGATCTCTTCGGGATGGGCCGTTGCCGCCGACGCCGCGCCGGCCGGCGGCGGGCCGGTTACCTTCCCGTACAAGGTGTCCGCCGGCGACCAGCTCTGGTACCTGGCACGGATCTTCAATACCAGCGTCGGAGCCATTCGGGCCGCCAACAGTCTCGCGTCGGACATGATCTACGCCGGCCAGATCCTGGTTATCCCGGCCGGGCAGCCCGATTTTCCCGGGACTACGAACGGGTTCCTGTATCGGGTATCGCCGGGCGACCAACTCTGGTACCTGGCCCGGGTGTACAACACCACGGTCGAGGCCATCATCAGAACCAATCACCTGGTCAGCGACCAGATCTTCGCCGGTCAGACGCTGGTGATCCCTCGTGCCGGGAACAGCCCGGCGCCCGCATCGGCGCCCGCGCCGGCGCCCGCACCGGCGCCCACGCCCGCACCCGCGCCCGCGTCCGCGTCCGCCGCTCCACCGGACGTGCTTTCCAACCTGGTCTTCCCTTTCGCCCCCGGTACACAGTTATGGTGGCAGGATGACTGGGGTGCCGGCCGGGAATTCGACGCCAACGGCAATCCGACCGTGCTGCATGAAGGCAACGACCTGTTCGCCCCCATGGGGACGCCAATCCGCGCCGTCGCCGGCGGCACCGTCATCCGCTACGGCTGGAGCTACTACGGTGGCTGGCGCCTGACCGTCCAGTCCGATTCCGGCTATATCTTCTACTACGCGCACCTGTCGGGATATGCTCCGGGCATCGCCCTCGGCAGCCATGTCAAGGCCGGCCAGGTCATCGGCTATGTCGGGAACACGGGGAACGGCCCCCTCGGCGCCAGCGGCGCCTTTGAGCCCCACCTGCACCTGGGGATCTACGACGCCGACTGGCAGGCGCTGAACCCGTATCCGTACCTGAGGGCGGCGGAGTTGCGTCAGTAGAACCTTCGGCACCATCCGGCAGGCGACGGCCGGGGAGGTCCCGCTACGCGAACACCACCGTCTTGTTCCCGTGGACCAGCACCCGGTCCTCCACGTGCCAGGACACGGCCCGCGCCAGCACCACCCGTTCGATGTGGCGCCCGATGCGCTTGAGGTCATCGACGTTGTGGCGGTGGTCCACCCGCTGGACATCCTGTTCGATGATCGGCCCGGCGTCCAGTTCCTCGGTTACGTAGTGAGCCGTGGCCCCGATCAGCTTGACCCCCCGCTCGTAGGCACGGGCGTAAGGGTTGGCCCCCACGAAGGCCGGCAGGAAGCTGTGGTGGATGTTGATGATCCGGTAAGGGTATTGGGCGATGAACTGCCGGGTCAGGATCTGCATGTACCGCGCCAGCACCACGGCGTCCACCCGGCCCGCCATGAGTTCGAGCTGGCGCGCCTCGGCCTCATGCTTGCGCCCCTGCTCGATGGGAACGTAATGGAACGGGATGCCCCAACCCTCCACCGTCTCCCCCAGGTCCGGGTGATTGGAGATGACCATGGCGATCTCCGCCCGCAGGTCGCCGGCGCGCCGCTGCCAGAGCAGCTCGAAGAGAGTGTGCTCGGCTTTGGAGACGAAGACGGCCAGCCGCTTGACCCGGCCGGCATAAGCCAGCCGCCAGTCCATCCGAAAGGCTTCCGCCACCGGCGCGAAGGCCTGTTCCAATTCAGGCCCCCGTTTTTCCAGTTCCGGCAGCTGGAACTCGACCCGCATGAAAAAAGTGCCCCCCGACGGGTCGGTGGAGTGCTGATCGGAGTGGACGATATTCGCCCCCTGCTCGTAGAGGAACCGGGACACGGCGGCGACGATGCCGGGCCGGTCCGGGCAGGAGATCAGCATCCGCCCGATGTCGGTCAAGCCGTTGGAAATGGGCGGCCAGCCGGAATGCGTGGATTCGTGATTGTTCATAGTCATGCATTATTCGACCCAACGAAGCAATTTCCTGGCCGGAAGCACGGTGGTCCTCTACCGCGCCGCCAGGCGTTCCTCCTCACGGCGCTTCAGGCCCAGGGCGGCGGCCGCGCCGGCGAAGACGGCGAGCGCCAGCGCCGTGTAGGCCAGGTGGTAACCGGTCAGTCCGGCCGTGTGCGAGGCGACGATGGCCCCGATCAGGGGGCCGGCGGTCAGGTGGCCGATGCTGCGGAAGATCGTGTTCACCGACTGGGCCGCGGCGCGGTATTCGACCGCCGCCGCGTTGAGGACGATGTAGCGCAGCGGGGCGCCGATCAGGCTGGCCAGCCCCAGCCCGATGACCACCCCGTCGGCGATGAACAGCGGCAGGGCTCCCGTCACCCAGCGGATCAAGGCCAGGCCCGAACCCAGGATGAGGGCGCCCGCCACCACCACGCCCCGCGAACCGTACCGGTCCAGCAACCGGCCGGCGACCGGCGCGCCGCCCCCGATGGAAAGCACTGCTGGCAGCAGCAGGAAGCTGGCCGCGGCCGGCGTCACGCCGAAGGCGGCGACGAGCATCGAGGGGACGAACACGAGCCCCGCCTCGACCATTCCGGAGACGGCTGACAACAGGTTGGCGATCAGCAACTGGCGCCGGCGAAGGAGTGACAGGTCGACCAGCGGCTTCGCGGCGCGTTGCTCGGCTCGCCAGAACAACGCCAGGAAGAGGACGGCGCCCGCCAGTTCCGGCCACACCGGGGTGGAAACCAGACTCCCCACGAACCGGTCGGCGTCAATGGCGTTGAGACCGAGAGCCAGCAGGGCCAACCCTCCGCCGAGGAGCGCCACACCGGGCGCGTCGAGCCGCCCGTCCCCGGCGCGCTGCACGGCCGGCAACACGCGTAGGCCCCCGGCGATCACCAGCGCCCCGACGGGCAGGTTGATCAGGAACAACCACGGCCAGCCGATGGGCAGCAGGATACCGCCGAGAACCGGTCCCAGCAGGAGGGCCAGGCCGAACACCATACCCAGAAAACCGAGTGCGCGCCCCCGACGTTCGGGCGGGAAGACGTCGCCGATGACCGCGCTGGCGATGGGGAAGATGCCGCCCGCGCCGAAGCCCTGGATGGCCCGCCCGGCCAGCATCATCGAGTAGGATGACGACAGGGCCACCACCAGCGATCCGGCCGTGAAGAGCCCGACGCTCAGGACGTAGAGCCTCCGGCGCCCGTAGATGTCCGAGGACAGTGCGATCAGGGGCGACCCCACAAGGTTGAACAGCACGTAGGCGGTGAACACCCAGGCCAGCGATCGCGCATCGACCCGGAAGGTGTGTCCGATCGACGGGAGGGCCGGTCCGACGATGGCCACGTCCAGCGCCGCCATCAACACCCCGAGGAACAACACCGCGAGGAGCCGCCTCTGCTCCGCCGGCAGCTTATCCCGCTCCTCCATGGGGGCGCCCCCTTCCTGCGCGCCGGTCTCTGCCGGCGCACAGCGACGATTATACCACCCCCGGCGCTCCCGTGTACGGAATGCCTGCCGGCGGGGATCGTCATCGCCTCTGGACCGTGGGGAGTGAAGTACTTCACTGGCCGAAAACCTTGGTGCGACAGGGTTTGAGACCAGTGAAGTACCTCACATTAATGAAACCCTTATAAG
>DYIH01000164.1:1979-4241 GCA_020723785.1 Thermaerobacter marianensis | reverse complement strand
CCGCGGTTGCGTTGTCCACCTCCACGGGCACGCCGAAGTAGCGCAGCATGCGCTCGGTGTGGTCCCGCGACTTGCAGGGCTCGGTCACCGCCGTGCGCCCGTCCGCGTACAGGCCGGCCAGGAGCAGCGCCGACTTGACCTGGGCCGAGGCCACCGGCAGGGTGAACTCCCGGGCCTCGAGGGGGCCGCCGAGGACGGCCAGGGGTGCCAGCCGGCCGCCGTCCCGCCCCCAGATGCGCGCCCCCATCCGCCGCAGGGGTTCGGCCACACGGCCCATGGGGCGCCGCCGCAGGGAGTCGTCACCGGTCAGGACGGCGAAGAAATCCTGACCCGAGAGAATCCCCATGAGCAGCCGCATCGTCGTCCCCGAGTTGCCGGCGTCCAGCACCCGGTCCGGTTCCCGCAGCCCGCGCAGCCCGCGCCCCTCGACGACCCATTCCTCGCCTTCCCGGGCGACGGTCACGCCCATGGCCCGGAAGCAGGCCACCGTGCTCAGGCAGTCCTCGCCGGGAAGGAAGTTGCGCACCCGAGTCGTCCCCTCGGCCAGCGCTCCCAGCATCACCGCCCGGTGCGACACCGACTTGTCGCCGGGCACGCGGACCTCGCCCTCATAGCCGCCGCCAGCCCGCACGCGCAACGGGGCGTCTTCGCGCCTTTCCGTCACCTGCCGCAAGAAAACCTCTCCTTTACCTTCATCCGATACAATACCAGACCCCATCCCTATCGGCGGTGCACCTTGTAGCCGGCGCCGGCGAGGGTCTCGAAGGCCCGGCGGCAGCCGTCCTCGGTGGCGAACCCCAGCCGGATGGTGCCGCCCTCCCCCTCCCGCAGACGCAGGATTTCGATGTCCTCGATGTTCACTCCGTGGTCGCCGAGCAGGGTGGCCAGGCGGCCGATGATGCCCGGACGGTCCTCCACCGTCACCGTCAACTCGAAGTAGGCCGGCAGGAGCCCCTTGGGCCGCCGGGGCAGCCGGCTGCGGGTTTCGCGGGCGCGCTCGAACTCGGCGGCGACAGCGGCTCGGTCACCGCTCCGCACCGCCTCCTCCAAAGTGTCCAGCGCCTGGCGGAACCTCCCCAGCATCTCCAGCACCGGCCCTCGGTTGGAGGCCAGTATGTCCAGCCAGATCCCCGCGGGGCTGGAGGTGATCCGGGTCGTGTCGCGGAAACCGCCCGCCGCCAGGGAAAGCACGCCCGCGTCGTCCGTCTCGGCCGCTGCCACGGCGTTGACCAAGGCTACGGCCACGAGCTGGGGCAGGTGGCTGACCGCCGCCACCAGCCGGTCATGGCGGTCGGGGTCCATGACCGCCACCTTGGCCCCGATCGGCTCGAGGAGCCGGGTGAGCAGCGCCACCCCGTCGCCGTCGGCACCGCCGACAGGGGTCAGCACGTACACGGCATTCTGGAAAAGGTAGGGATCGGACGCCTCCACGCCCTGGGCCTCGGACCCGGCCATGGGGTGCCCCCCGACGAAGGCGACGCCCGGCGGCAGGACCTCGGCCATGCGCCGGCAGATCTCACCCTTGGTGCTCCCCACGTCGGTTACCAGCACCCCGGGCCGCACCAGGGTGCCGAGCCGCCCCGCCAGCTCCATGGTCGCGCCCACCGGCGTGGCCAGCACGACCAGGCCGGCGCCCTGCACCCCTTCGGCCAGGTCGGTGGTCCCACGGTCGATGGCCCCGAGCTCGACGGCGCGATGCAATGTATCGGCAGAAAGGTCGACGCCGACGATTTCCCCGGCCAGCCCCTTGTCCCGCCAGGCCAACCCCAGGGAGCCGCCGATCAGGCCCACGCCGATGATCGCGATGCGTTCCACCGCCGCCATGCCGCCTCCCCCCGCTGAGCTGGTGTGCGTGCCCCCGAAGGCGCGTCAAAAGTCCGGATGGCATGGCACCAAGGAGCGAGGTCGCCGTTCAGCGTCCGGCCAGGGCGGCCTGAGGCCGGCGGCAGGAGCGGCCCACCGCCGCGGCCACCGCGGCCACCTCCTCCATCATCCGCCGGAAGCTGTCCGGCGTGAGGGACTGTGGTCCATCGGACCAGGCCTGTTCCGGGTCGGGGTGGACCTCCACCGCCACCCCGTCCGCTCCGGCCGCCACCGCCGCCCGCGCCATGGGCGTAACCATGCCCCACTTGCCCGTGCCGTGGCTGGGGTCGACGATGACCGGCAGGTGGGTCAGTTCCTTGACGGCGGGCACTGCGTTGAGGTCCAGGCTGTTGCGATAGGCCGTTTCGAAGGTGCGGATGCCCCGCTCGCAGAGGACCA
>DYIH01000164.1:0-1969 GCA_020723785.1 Thermaerobacter marianensis | reverse complement strand
CTGGTAGTTGCCCTCGGAAAGGATGTACTCGGCGGCCATCAGCCACTCCTGGATCGTGGCCGACATGCCCCGTTTGAGCAGCACCGGCTTGCCCGCCCGGCCGACCGCCTTCAGCAGGTAGAAGTTCTGCATGTTGCGGGTGCCGATCTGCAACATGTCGGCGTACTCGGCCACCAGAGGCACCTGTTCCGGCGACATGACCTCGGTGACCACCGGCAGGCCGAACCGTTCGCGGGCTTGGGCCAGGAGCTTGAGGCCCTCCTCCTCCATGCCCTGGAAGGCGTAAGGCGAGGTGCGCGGCTTGAAGGCGCCGCCCCGCAGCAGCCGCGCCCCGGCCCGGCCGATGGCCTCGGCGGTGGCGAAGAGCTGTTCCCGCCCCTCCACGGCGCAGGGCCCGGCGATGACGACCACCTCGTCCCCGCCGATCTCCACCGTTCCCACCTTGACGACCGACCGCTCGGGCTTGAAGTCCCGGCTGACCAGCTTGAAGGGCTTGAGGATGGGCACCAGCTTCTCCACGTAGGGGAGAGCCCCCAGGCCCGAATCGGCCAGCGCGTTCTCGTCGGCGCCGATGGCCCCGACGACGGTCCGCTCCACCCCCCGCGAGAGATGGGCGTCGAACCCCATCTTTTTGAGCCGTTCAACCACGTGCTCGATCTCGGCGTCCGTGGCGCCCGGCTTCATGACGATGATCACGCTGACCACTCCTCCATCGACGCCGTTTCCCCAAATCCCATGCGCATCGCCTCCTCCGGCCGGTCGCATCCACGTTGATGCGGGATGGGCCGGCTTCACGCGACCAAACAAAAAACCCCCGCCCCGCTGCAGGGACGGAGGAACCGCGGTACCACCCTGGTTGGCCCGCCCCCGCTCCCTGCGGCAACGCTGCGGCGCGCCGGGGGCGAACCCACTCGCTCAGGCACTTCCCGTCCGAAGGACGCTCCGGCGGGGCCATGCCTGCTCCCGGGTAACGGCGGGAGGTCCGGCCGCCCTACTGCGCACTGGGCCGCCCCGCCCGGTTGTCAGGCCGGTGGGCAGCGCGGTTGGGGACGGCGCTCCCGGGTGTATTCGGCGGTGGAACGGCACCGGTCTCGCACCTTGGCCCGGCTCTCTGAGCCGCCCGTGCCGCTTACTCTGCCCGGTCATCGCTTTTGCCAGTTCACTTCAATATATCGTAATCATAGCAATAACGTGGCGCCGCCGTCAACGCCTGCCGCGGCTGGGCTGGGAGCGTCGCGGCGACACCGCGGATGAGCCGGAACCGGGATCCCCGCCGGATCTCCGGATCCGGTGGGGTGGCTGGCACGCGCCTTACGGGATATTGGCCTTGGTGACGGTTATGCGCACCGGCTCACTCCAGCGGCCTGCCGCATCGGCGGCCCGCACACGGAAGGTGACGGTCCCGTTGGCCAGGGGCGTCAGGTCAAGGGCCGCCTGGAACTCACCCCAGGGCAGCGGCGTCACGCCCTCCCGGGTTACGGCGCGCCCGGTCCTGTCGGTGGCGGTGACCTTCACCAAGCCGCCGGCCCAGGCGACACCCTCGAGGTAAACGTGCGCGCCGACCACGCTTCCATGTTCGGGCTGCGCAACAAGCGGCACCCACGGGGGCTTGGCGACCTTTTTCAGGCGGATGGGTGCCGCCGCGCTCCAGTTGCCGCCGGCGTCTCGGACCACGACCCGGATCGTGACCGGCCCGTCCTGCAAGAAACCGAGGTCGACCGCACTCATGAAGGCGCCGCCGCTGCCCGCTACCGCCTCCATCAACTGAACGGCGCCGGCCTCGTCGGAGGCCGCGATGAGTAGGTTGGCTCCGGGCTGCCCCCGGCCCGCCACGATCACGCTCGGCCCGATCGTTTGACCGTTTTCGGGGGCGGTGACGACCGGCGCGGTATCGAACGGGTCGGCCTCCGTACGGGGGGCCGCAGCGACAGCCGGCACGGCGGCCGGGGTGGGGCGGGCCGGACCTGCC
>DYIH01000163.1:4131-4283 GCA_020723785.1 Thermaerobacter marianensis | reverse complement strand
GGTTCCGTAGATCAGGTCCGCGAATCGGCCGGGCCCAAAACTGGGGATGGGTCAGACCGACGCTCCGCGATCCAGGTTGTGCGACAGGCTCACGATATCTCCAAACTGATATCCACCGCCGGGGCCGAGTGGGTCAGGGCGCCGACGGAGAT
>DYIH01000163.1:0-4121 GCA_020723785.1 Thermaerobacter marianensis | reverse complement strand
CCGCCACGGTGCGGACGTTGTCCAGGGAGACGCCGCCCGACGCCTCGGTAACGGCCCTGCCGCCGATGCGGGCCACCGCTTCGGCCAGTTGGGCCGGTGTCATGTTGTCCAGGAGGATGACGTCGGCCCCGGCGGCAAGGGCGGCGTCCACCTCGGCCAGGCTCTTGGCCTCCACCACCATGCGAATGGTGTGGGGGGCCCGGGCACGGGCCGCCGCCAGCGCCGCGGCCGGCTCCAAGCCCGCTCGTGCCAGCAGGGCCAGGTGGTTGTCCTTGACCAGGATGGCGTCGGCCAGGCTGCCGCGGTGGTTGACGCCGCCGCCCATGCGCACGGCGTACTTCTCCAGCATCCGCAGGCCGGGCGTCGTCTTGCGGGTGTCGGCGATGTGCGGCGGCCGCGGCAGGTCCCGGACGGCGTCGACGAAGCGGGCGGTGAGGGTGGCGATGCCGGAAAGCCGCTGCAGGAAGTTGAGCGCGACGCGCTCGGCCCGCAGCAGGCCGGCCGCCCGGCCCCGCACCCGGGCCACGACCTCGCCGGCGCGGACCCTCTCGCCGTCCGACCGCTCGACCTCCACGGCCACGGCCCCGTCCACCAGGCGAAAGGCCAGGGCCAGGACCGGCAGGCCGGCCAGCACGGCTTCCTCCTTGACCAGCACGGCCCCTTCCGCCACGAGATCGGGCGGGATCAGGAGGCCGGTGGTCAGGTCTTCCCAGGCCCGGTCCTCCTCCAGCGCACCCTCGATCAACCGGCGAACCTCGGGTCCGTCCAGGATGAATTCCATTCTCTCGCCCCTTTGTATCGCGCCGGCGGGAGATGTCGCCAGGGGGACGTCCCCATTCCCCGGCCGGCGCAGGCATCAGCCGGGCAAGGTCCCCCCCGCCATCCTCTGACGCAGGGCCTCGTACAGCAGGATCCCGGCCGCCATACCGACGTTGAGGGATTCGGCGCGGCCCGGCATCGGGATACATACGGCGGCGTCGGCCAGGGCGGCCACCTCCGGACCGACCCCGGCCCCCTCGTTCCCCAGGACGATGGCCGTCGGGGAACGCCAATCGACGGCGTACAGGGGCCGGTCGGCCCGGGCGGAGGCGACCAGGACCTGCATGCCGCGGGCTTTCATCTCAGGGATGAGCGCCGCCAGGTCCTGGCCGTGGGCCATCGGCAGGCGGTAGACCGCCCCCATCGACGCCCGCACCGTCTTGGGGTTGTACGGGTCGGCCGTCCCCTCGCCGAGGATGACGCCGCTGCCTCCCAGCGCTTCCGTTGCCCGGAGGATGGCGCCCAAGTTGCCCGGGTCCTGCAGGCCGTCGACGACGACGGCAAGGGGCGCTGTTCCGGCGCAGCAGTCCAACCAGGTCCAGGAACGCATCTCCACGACCGCCAGGATGCCCTGCGGCCCTTCCGTCGAAGCCACCTGGCGGAACAGGGCGGCCGGCAGCTCATAGACCGGCACCCCGTCCGGCAGGGCGGCCAGCATGCCCTTCCACCCGTCGGCGTCGAACAGCTCGGGAGCGATGTACAGGCTGTGCAGGCGGGCGCCGCTGGCCAGGGCCTCCCCCACCAGCCGCGGCCCTTCGGCGACGAAACGGCCCTCCTGGTAGCGATAGCGGCGGCGGGCCAGCTTCTCCACGTACTTGACTTTGTCGTTGCGCGCGCTGGTGATCCTCATCGTCCGGCCCGTCAGCGGCGTTCCCGCTCCCGGCGGTTCTGCAGCCGCTCTATGTCCTTGTTCTCGCCGATGGCCACCAGGATGTCGCCGTGCCGCAGGGGCTGGTCGGCCGGCGGCGAGATGCGCACACTGTCGCCGTTGCGGATGGCCAGCACCGTGACCCCGAACTTCGCCCGGAAGTCCACTTCCCGCAGCGTCTTGCCCACGAAGGCATCACCGGGCGTGAACTCGACGATGCTCACCTCCGGCGTCAGCTCGATGTAGTCCAGGATGTTGGTTTCCGCCAGGAAGCGCGCCACCTTGGCGCCCATGTCCTTCTCGGGAAAGATCACCCGGTCGGCGCCGATCCGCTCCAGCACCTTGCCGTGGGCCTCCGTAGCCGCCTTGGCGACCACGGTCTTGACCCCTATCTCCTTGAGCATCAGGGTCACCAGGACGCTGGCCTCCAGGTCCTGGCCGATGGCGACCACGACGGTGTCGAAGTTGCGCAGCCCCAGGGAGCGCACGGTATTCTCGTCGGTGCAGTCGGCCTGGACCACGTGCGTCAAATGCTGCGTCAGCGCCTGGACCTTGCTTTCGTCCACGTCCACCCCCAGGACGTGGTGACCCAGTTCATGCAGCGTGCGGGCCACGCTGGCGCCGAACCGCCCCAGCCCGATCACGGCGAATTCCCGAACCATCGTCCTCGCCATCCGCCATTTTACCCCCCGCGTCAGCAGCTTCCCCCGCGCTCCCGCCGCCCCGGTACGATACCCTTCCCGGGTTATCGCCCGGGGTTCGACGGAACGTGAGGAAAGGCGCCGTGCCTAACCTACAATGATCCGGTCCACCGGATACCGGAAGGGCTGTTCCCTGCCCCGCCGCTGCACGCGGGCCAGGGCGACGGCCAGAGTCAGCGGCCCCACCCGCCCGATGAACATGGTCAGGGCGATGATCAGCTTGCCGGCCACGGTCAGGTGCGGGGTCAACCCGAGGGACAACCCCACTGTGCCGAATGCCGACATCACCTCATAGCCGATGTTAAAAATTGGCGCCTGTTCCGTCACATCCAGAACCAGCACCGTGGCCGTCACCCAGAAGAGGGCGATGGCCATGATCGCCAGTGAACGGCTGACCGCTTCCCTGTTCAGGCGCCGGCCGAAGATCTCCACGTCCGGCTTGCCCCGGATGGTGGACAGCACCGCGAGGATCACCATGCTGAACGCGGTCGTCTTGACGCCTCCCCCGGTCCCGCCCGGCGACGCCCCCACGAACATGAGCATGACCATGAAAAAGAGGGTGGCCTGGGTCAGGCTGGCCAAGGGGAGCGTGTTGAAACCGGCGGTGCGCGGCACCGTCGCCTGAAAGAAGGCGGCCAGCAGCTTCTGGCCGAAAGGCAGCGGCCCGAGGGTCGCGGGGTTCCCGTACTCCCAGAGCAGGATGAGCAACGTCCCCAGCGCCAGCAACCCCCCGCTCATGATCAGCACCACCTTGCTGTGCAGGGAAAGCCTGGCCGTATGGTTACCGCGGCGCCGTTCCACGGCGTAGTGCAGGACATCGACGATGACGACGAAGCCGATCCCGCCCAGGATGATCAGCCCGGCCATGACCAGGTTGACGACCGGGTCCGCCACGAAGTCCGTCAGGCTGGCGCGAAAGAGGTCGAAGCCGGCGTTGTTGAAGGCCGAAACCGAGTGGAATATACCTAGGTAGAGGGCCTGCGAGGGGGGATACGCGCCGGACCAGCGCCAGGCCAGCACCAGCGCTCCCAGTCCCTCGAGGATGAGCGCGGTCAGCAGGATGGCCCTGGTGAGTCGGACGACGCCCGCCAACTCCAGTTGCCCGAGGGACTCCCGGATGACCAGCCGCTCGGGGAGGGTGATGCGCTTGCCCAGCAGCAGGGCGATCAGCGTGGACATGGTCATGATGCCCAGGCCGCCGATCTGGATGAGGAGCATGATGACCACTTGGCCGAACAGGCTCCAGGTGTCCGCCGTCTGCACCGTGGTCAGGCCGGTGACACACACCGCCGAAACCGCGGTGAACAGGGCATCCACGAACGAAACCTGCTTCCCTGGCTGGACGGCCACCGGCAGGACGAGCAACACCGTCCCAACGGCGATCAGGCCCAGGAAGCCCAGGGAGACCACCTGGTGCGGCTGAAGCGTAAACGTCCGGCCGGCTGAGGGGCGGCCGAAAGGCCCGGCCACCCCCCCGGCGACTCGCGAGCCCCCGTAAGCGCTCATCGTTTACCGGCTCTTGCGAGCGACCTCCACCAACTGCTGGAACGCCCCGCCGTCCCGGACGGCCAGGTCGGCCAGCATCTTACGGTTGATGGACACCCCGGCCCGCTTGAGGCCGGAAATCAGGCGGCTGTATGACAACCCGTTGATCCGGGCGGCCGCGCTGATGCGGGTGATCCACAGGCGCCGGAAATCCCGCTTGCGGTTCCGACGGTCCCTGTAGGAATTCC
>DYIH01000162.1:1511-4295 GCA_020723785.1 Thermaerobacter marianensis | reverse complement strand
TATACTGCACCGTCCCATCAAGAAGGCGCCGACCCTGCGCGGCCGGGCGGTCCTGACCCTGTTCTACGAGCCCAGCACCCGCACCCGCAACTCCTTCGAACTGGCCTGCAAGTACCTGGGCGCCGACACGGTGAGCGTGGCCGCCGCCACCTCGAGCGCGGCCAAGGGGGAGACCCTGCGGGACACGGCCGTCAACTGCGAGCGGATGGGCCTGGACGCCATCGTCATCCGCCACGGCGCGGCCGGCGCGCCCCACCACCTGGCCGGGCACTTGCGCTGCTCGGTGATCAACGCCGGGGACGGCATGCACGAGCACCCGACCCAGGCCCTCCTCGACCTCTACACCATCCGGGAGAACAAGGGCCACGTCGCCGGCCTCAAGGTGGCCATCGTTGGTGACGTCCTCCACAGCCGGGTCGCGCGGTCCAACGTCTGGGGCCTGACGAAGCTGGGGGCGGAGGTGCGCCTGGCCGGCCCGGCGACCCTGCTGCCGTCCGCGCGGGAAGCGGGCTGGCCGGCGGGCGTTAGGGTGACGGAACGCGTGGAGGACGCCCTGGAGGGGGCCGACGTGGTCATGGCCCTGCGGATTCAAAAAGAGCGCCAGGAGGGGGTCCTCCTGCCGAGCGCGCGGAAGTACGCGCGCTTCTGGGGCATAAACCGGCGGCGGCTGGCCCTGGCGGCGCCCGGCGCCCTGCTCATGCACCCCGGCCCGGTGAACCGGGGCGTGGAACTGGATTCAGACGTGGCCGACGGGGCGCAGTCGGTGATCTACGAGCAGGTGACGAACGGGGTGGCCGTGCGCATGGCCGTCCTCTACCTGCTGCTCGGGGGGAGCGGGGAATGAACGGGACGGCGGGGATGGCGGCGCCGGAGCGGGTCTTGATTCGCGGGGGGCGGGTCATCGACCCGGCCCGCGGCCTGGACGGGGTGGCCGACGTCGTCGTCGAGGGCGGGCGGATCGCCGCCGTGAGCCGCGGCACGGGGCCGGCGGCCGGCGGCGGCCCCGCGGGTGGTGCGACGGCGGGGGCCGGCGGCGTGGCCGAGGGGCGCGTGGCGCCCGGCCGGGTGCGGTACGTGGACGGGATGGCGGTGATCGACGCCGCGGGCTGCTGGGTGGTGCCGGGGCTCATCGACCTGCACACGCACCTGCGCACCCCGGGCCAGGAGCACAAGGAGGACATCGCCAGCGGGACGCGGGCGGCGGCGGCCGGCGGGTACACGGCGGTGTGCTGCATGCCCAACACCAGGCCCCCCCTGGACAACGCCCCCCTGATCGAGTCGATCCTTAGCCGGGCGCGGGCCGAGGGGATCGTCCGCGTCCACCCCGTCGGCTGCATCACCAGGGGCCAGCAGGGGGAGCAGCTCGCGGAGATCGGCGAGATGCGGGAGGCCGGGGCGGTGGCCGTCTCCGACGACGGCCGGCCGGTGATGAACGCCGAGGTCATGCGCTGCGCCCTGGAGTACGCGCGCCAGTTCGACCTGCCGGTCTCGGTCCACGAGGAGGACCTGCACCTGGTGGCCGGTGGCGTGATGCACCGGGGGCGGGTCTCGACGCGGCTGGGGCTGCGCGGCATCCCGGGCGAGGCGGAGGCCGTCATGGTGGCCCGGGACATCCTGCTGGCGGAGATGACCGGCGCCCACCTGCACATCGCCCACGTCAGCGCCGCCGCCTCGGTGGACCTGATCCGGGCGGCCAAGGCGCGGGGCGTGCGGGTCACGGCGGAGGTGACGCCCCACCACCTGGTGCTCACCGACGAGGCGGTCCGGGCCGGCGGGGGCGGCCGGCCCTACGACACCAACGCCAAATGCAACCCGCCCCTGCGGACCGAGGCGGACCGGCAGGCGCTCCTGGAGGGGCTGCGCGACGGGACGATCGACGCCATCGCCACCGACCACGCCCCCCATCACCGGGACGACAAGGACGTGGAATTCGACCGCGCCGCGTTCGGCATCAGCGGGCTGGAGACGGCCCTGGGCCTGGTGCTGACCGAGGTGGTGGGAAGGGGCTGGCTGACCCCGGACGGGGCGGTGCGGCGCCTCTCCACCCTCCCGGCGGAACTCTTCCGCCTGCCTGGCGGGCGGCTGGCTCCCGGCGCGCCGGCCGACGTGGCGATCATCGACCCGGACAGGGAATGGACGGTGGACCCGGCGGCCTTCTGTTCGAAAGGGAAGAACTCGCCCTTCGGCGGGTGGAGGCTGAAAGGGCGCGCCGTGATGACGTTGGTCGGGGGCCGCGTCGTGTTCGATCTGGATGGCATGTCCGCGGCGGGCCATACCGTGGCCGGGCGCGGATAGCGGATACAGGGAAGGCGGTGAACGCGCATGCACGGACGGCTGATCCTCGAGGACGGGATGGTGCTGGAGGGCGAGGCCTTCGGCGCCGAGGGTACGAGCGTGGGCGAGGTCGTCTTCAACACGGGCATGACCGGCTACCAGGAGGTGCTCACCGACCCCTCCTACGCCGGGCAGATCGTGCTCATGACCTATCCCTTGATCGGGAACTATGGCGTCAACGAGGCGGACATCGAGTCCTTCAAGCCCCACGTCAAGGGGTTCCTGGTGCGGGAGTGGTGCGAGATCCCCAGCCACTGGCGCTGCACCGGCACGCTGGAGCAGTACCTGAAGGAGCACGGCATCATCGGCTTGGCCGGCATCGACACCCGCGCCCTGACGCGTCACCTGCGCAGGAGCGGCACCATGCGCGGGGTGCTCACCACCGAGCGCGGAGAGCCGGAGAGCCTGATGGCGGCGGCCCGGGAGTGGCGGGGGGGGGGGGGGGGGGGG
>DYIH01000162.1:0-1501 GCA_020723785.1 Thermaerobacter marianensis | reverse complement strand
CGGACGGGCTGGTGGACGAGGTGACGGCGCGGGAGCCGTATACCCTGGCCGGCGACGGACCCCATGTCGCCGTCCTGGACTTCGGCGTCAAGCAGAACATCATCCGCTCCCTGCAGAACCTGGGCTGCCGCGTCACGGTGCTGCCCGCCCGGACCACGGCGGGAGACGTGCTGGCCCGCGACCCCGACGGCGTCCTGCTCTCCAACGGTCCCGGCGACCCCGGCGAGGTCCCCGGCGCCCGGGAGACGGTGCGCGCCCTGCTGGGCCGAAAGCCGATCTTCGGCATCTGCCTGGGGCACCAGATACTCGGCCTGGCCCTGGGGGCGCGGACCTACAAGATGAAGTTCGGCCACCGCGGGGTGAACCACCCGGTCAAGGACCTGGAGACGGGCCGGGCGACCATCACCACCCAGAACCACGGCTACGCCCTGGAGGCCGGCAGCCTGGCCGGCACCGGCCTGGTGCTGACCCACGTGAACCTCAACGACGGCACCGTCGAGGGGATGCGCCACGAGAGCCTGCCGGCCTTCTCCGTCCAGTACCACCCGGAGGCGTGCCCCGGGCCGGAGGACTCCATGGGACTCTTCGGGCGCTTCCTTGAAATGATGGGGGCCGAGCCGCGCTGCGGGGTGGAGCGCCGCGCCTGAAGGCGGAAGGAGTGGTGACGGTGGAGAGAGGTTTCTGGATCGGGATGGCCGTCTTCGGCGGGCTGCTCCTGGCGGCGTCGCTGTCGCCGGCCAGCCGGCCGCGGCAGCGCGCGCGCTTCCTCAGCGACACCCTGCTGGGGTTCACCCTGCTGCTGGTCGGCCTGGCCAACGTCTTCCCGCTGCCCCGGGCGGTGCTTATCGCCGTCAGCCTCCTGGGCGTGGCGGCGGCGGCCGGCGCCCTGTTCCTGGCCTTGGCCACGGTCCTGCAGCGGGAAAGCCGTTTCCGGCTCGGCAACGAAGAGGCCGCGGCGGTGAGCGACGGCCTCCCCGGGCGGCGGCCCGGCCGCTCCTGGTTCGGCGGCCAAACCCGCCCGTCGCCCGCCGGGCGGGGCCGTCCCCGGCCCGGCGGTCAAACCCATCCCCGGCCCGGCGGCCAAATCCGTCCCCGGCGGAGGCAGCCCTGACCGCCGAAAAGCGGAAGGAGTCGTAACGAAAGTGCCCAAGCGAACCGATCTCAAGAAAGTCATGGTCATCGGCTCCGGGCCGATCATCATCGGGCAGGCGGCCGAGTTCGACTACGCTGGCACCCAGGCCTGCCAGGCCCTGCGGGAGGAGGGGCTGGAGGTTGTCCTCCTCAATTCCAACCCGGCCACCATCATGACCGACAGGGAGATGGCCGACCGGGTCTACATCGAACCCCTGACGGTCGACTTCGCCGAACGGGTCATCGCCCGCGAACGGCCCCAGGGCCTGCTGCCCACCCTCGGCGGCCAGGTCGGCCTGAACCTGGCCGTGGCCCCCCAGGAGGCCGGCGTCCTCGACCGCTACAACGTCGAGCTCCTCGGCACGCCCCT
>DYIH01000161.1:2391-4307 GCA_020723785.1 Thermaerobacter marianensis | reverse complement strand
GGTTCCGTAGATCAGGTCCGCGAATCGGCCGGGCCCAAAACCGGGGATGGGTCAGCCATGGGGTCAGTGAAGGCTTCGTTGACACCCTTTCCAGGCGACTATATAATGAGCGGGGTGAGCGGGTGTGCGCATCGACGTTTCCGGGTTGCGCCGGGAGAAGGACGCCGAGGAAGCCTACGACCTGCGGTCGGAGGTTCCGCCCGTCGAGCACCTTGGGCGTCGGATCACGTTTGACCAGCCGGCCGAGTTCCATGTCGTCCTGCGCCGCACACCTCGCGGCATCACCGCCCACGTCGAGGCCGACCTCAACGGGCGGCTCGACTGCGACCGCTGCCTGGCGCCGTTCAACTGGCCGGTACACCTGGCATACGACGAGGAATACCGGACTCCGGAAGAGGCGGAGGATGATCGGGGCGAGGATGGCGACACCCGCCGCGTCACCTACGAAGGCAACGCCATCGACCTCACCGAGGGCCTCGCACAAAACATCGTCCTGGCTCTGCCCATGAAGCACACGTGCCGGGAGGACTGCCGCGGCCTTTGCCCCCGCTGCGGTAAGAACCTGAACGAGGGTGACTGCGCTTGCCGGGAGCAACGGACCGATCCGCGCCTGGAGGGTTTGCGCGCCCTGCTGGAACAAATGAAGAACAACTAGCAACTCGCTGAGGATGGTGTTTCGAAGTGGGCAACCCCAAAAAGAAATTCTCCAAGTCGCGCCGGGACAAGCGCGCCGCCAACTGGAAGCTGACCGCCCCCAACCTGGAGGCCTGTCCCAAGTGTCACGAACCGAAATTGCCCCACCGGGTCTGCCCCAACTGCGGCACCTACCGGGAGCGCCAGGTCGTCGAGGTGGAGGCCTGAGCCTTTTCCTCGAAGGCCGGCGCGGGAATTCCCACCCCACCTGCGCCGCATGACACACCGCTATCCGCTGATGCCGATACCCCGATTAATCAGGTAGCGGAATGCCTGCCGGCGGGGAGCCGTCATCAACAATCGGCTGGCGATGGGGTGCCATGCCCGCCGCTGAAGGCGGCTTCGCGAAGATATACCCAGGCCCAAGGCCCTACCGCAAGACCCTCCAAGACCCCCCAGATTGGTTCCCCTGGCAATAAAATTTAAAATCTGCTACTATGAGTAGGTGCTAAGCCATGGGGGTGGACCGCGTGAGGCAGGCGCAGAGTATCCACGGCGCGCACGGCATGACCAGGCAGCATCGCCATGTCGCGCTGCGGGCGCGGCTCGATGCCGACCCCTTCCTGACCGACGAGGAACTGGCGGCCCTGTTCGGCGTCAGCGTCCAGACGGTGCGCCTGGACCGGCTGGCCCTGGGCATCCCCGAGGTACGGGAACGCACCCGGGAGATGGCCCGGCGTGCCTACGCCGCCGTCCGCACCATGGCCCACCGCGAACTGGTCGGCGACCTGGTGGACGTGGAACTGGGCCGCCGCGGCGTGTCCATTCTGGACACGACCGAGGCCATGACCTTCGAACGCAGCGGCATCGTACGCGGCCACCACCTCTTCGCCCAGGCCGAGTCCCTGGCCATGGCCGTCATCGACGCGCCGGTGGCCCGCACCGGGGTGGCCAACGCCAAGTTCAAGCGGCCCGTGCGGGCGGGGGAACGGCTGGTGGCCAAGGCGGAGGTATTGCGCACCCCGGCGCCGAATGAATTCGTCGTCCTCGTGGTCACCCGGTCTGGGGAGGACCCGGTCTTCCGGGCCAAGTTCCTGGCCATCGCCGAAGGGGAGGCACATTGATTCGATGCGCATCGTAATCGACGCCATGGGCGGCGACCAGGCGCCTGTAGCGGCGGTGGCGGGTACCGTGGCGGCGGCCCGGGAGGGGTGGGGCGAGTTCATCCTGACCGGTCCTCGGGACGTGGTGGCCGCCGAGTTGCGGCGCCAGGGCGGCGACGG
>DYIH01000161.1:0-2381 GCA_020723785.1 Thermaerobacter marianensis | reverse complement strand
GGTTTCCGTCGTCGACGCCCCCGAGGTGATCGCCGCCGACGACGAACCGGTGCGGGCCGTCCAGCGCAAGAAACAGTCCTCCATGGTCGTGGGGATGGGGCTCGTCCGCGAGAGGGCGGCCGACGCCTTCGTCTCCGCCGGCAACACCGGCGCCCTCATGGCCGGGGGCCTCTTCATCATGGGCCGCATCCCGGGCGTCAAGCGGCCGGCGATCAGCGGCATCCTCCCGACCCTCGACGGACAGGGCTGCCTGGTCCTGGACCTGGGCGCCCACATGGACGCCACCCCGCTGAACATCTACCAGTACGCCGTCATGGCCTCCATTTACGCCGAGAAGGTGCGCGGCGTCCGCCACCCGCGGGTCGGCCTGCTCAACGTCGGCACCGAGGAGAACAAGGGGAACGATACCGCCCGCGAGGCGTTCCAATTGCTGAAGAACGGCCGCCTCAACTTCATCGGCAACGTGGAGGGTCGGGAGATATTCACGCACGCCGCGGACGTGGTCGTCTGCGACGGCTTCGTCGGCAACATCATGCTGAAGGCCCTGGAGGGGCTAGGGCAGGGTTTCTTCACCCTGCTCAAGCGGGAGTTGGCGGCCGGCCTGCGCGCCAAGGCCGGCGCCCTTTTGGCAGCGCCCGCCCTGCGGCGGCTGGCCCGCGTGGTGGATTACCGCGAATACGGAGGGGCGCCGATCCTGGGCCTGGGCGGCCCGTGCATCAAATGCCACGGCAGCTCCGACGCCCGTGCGATCCGGAACGGCATCCAGGTGGCCTGCCAAGTCGTGGAGCAGGACGTGATCGGGATCATCCGGGAGACGCTGGCAGGGGGGGAAGCCGGCGCCGTATCGGATGGCCGGCGGAGTGGGCCGGCTGCTCAACCGCGGGCCGGGGGAGGAGAGGGCCAGTGAACGGGGGGGTGGTGGAAACGTCGGCACACGGCGCATCGCAGGAGGCGGCCGCCGAGGCGCCGGGCGTTCCGCGGGAAGCGGGAGCGACCCGGCGGTGGGGGGCGCCGGGGACGCTGCGGGGGGCGGGCATCGCCGGCCTGGGCGTCGGCGTGCCCCAGCGCGTGCTGACGAACTTCGACTTGGAAAAGATCGTGGAGACCAGCGACGAGTGGATCGCCACCCGCACCGGGATCCGCCAGCGGCGAATCGCCGCCGAGGGGACGGCCGCCTCCGACCTCGGTTACGAGGCGGCCCGGGAGGCCATGGAACGGGCCGGGATCGGCCCCACCGAGGTGGACCTGATCATCGTCGCCACCTCCACGCCCGACATGCTCTTCCCGGCCACCGCCTGCCTGATCCAGCACCGGCTGGGGGCCGTCCGAGCCGGTGCCTTCGACCTGGAGGCCGCCTGTTCCGGCTTCATCTACGGTCTGGCGGTTGGCAGCCAGTTCATCCGCACCGGCGTCTACGACACCGTCCTGGTTGTCGGAGCCGAGGTGCTCTCGCGCATCGTCAACTGGCAAGACCGGTCCACCTGCGTCCTGCTGGGTGACGGGGCGGCGGCGGCGGTGCTGCGGCCGGCCCCGCCGGACTCCGGCATCCTCAGCACCCACCTGGGGGCCGACGGCGGCGGCGGCGACCTGCTCAAGGTGCCGGCCGGTGGATCGCGCCTGCCGGCGTCGGCCGAGACGGTCGCCCAGGGGCTGCACTACATGTACATGAACGGGCGCGAGGTCTACAGGTTCGCCGTGAACATCATGGGCGACGCGGCCGAGCGGGCCCTGGCGCTGGCCGGGCTGACGGCGGCCGACGTGGACTGGTTCGTGCCCCACCAGGCCAACATCCGCATCATCGAATCGGCGGCCCAGCGCTTCAACCTGCCGATGGAGAAGGTGATCGTCAACGTCGATCGCTACGGCAACACATCGGCCGCCTCCGTTCCCATCGCCCTGTACGAGGCGGTGCGGGACGGGCGCATCCGCTCCGGCGACGTGGTGCTGGCGGTGGCCTTCGGGGGCGGGCTGACCTGGGGCGCCTGCGCCATGCGATGGGTGTAAACCTTAGATCGGTAAAAGGGGACACGGTACCATGTTGCACCAAGGCGTCTGCGGCACCGACTGGTATGGCGGCCGGAGGGACGCAGCATCCTCCCGATGGGTTACCCACGTAATCGGTAAAAGGGGACACGGTACCATGTTGTACCAAGGCGTCTGCGGGCCGTTTTGACGCATCACCCCAAGGGGTACGCAACCGGCACGAAAGGAGAGGACGTAGCTGAAGACGGCGTTTCTGTTCCCCGGGCAGGGGGCGCAGTTCGTGGGCATGGGGGGCGACCTGGCCCGGACCTATGCCGAGGCGCGCGAAACCTTCGAGGAGGCCGACGCCGTCCTCGGGTGGCCCCTGTCCCG
Source organism: Thermaerobacter marianensis (assembly GCA_020723785.1). Classification (GTDB taxonomy): domain Bacteria; phylum Bacillota; class Sulfobacillia; order DYIH01; family DYIH01; genus DYIH01. The sequence continues at coordinate 26 of DYIH01000161.1, read as the reverse complement.
CCTGTGTTTCGAGGGGCCGGCGGAGT
>DYIH01000160.1:2172-4376 GCA_020723785.1 Thermaerobacter marianensis | reverse complement strand
TTCAGGAATGAGGCTAATTTCCAAAAAATTTCCCCCAAAACTTCTTGACACACTCACGAACAGCGGGTATCTTGACAAGTGGAGGACTTCCATTATTATTGATAACGACAATCAATATCAATATAGGGGTGTAGACTGAATGTTAGGAACAAAACGTCTTCTTCACTTATCCAAGGGCTTGCTGGCGGCGCTTGTTCTGTCGCTGGCGTGGGCCAGCGGCGGCCGGGCGCAGGAGGCCAGAGGGGTTTACCTCCGGATCGGACAGGCCAGCGCCGCGCTGAGTGGCCAAATGAAGGCGCTGGAAGCGGCTCCTTACATCAAGAACAACCGCATGATGGTACCGCTGCGCCTGGTCGCCGAGGGACTGGGCGGCGAAGTGCGGTGGGATGAGGCGGCGCGGCGGGCCACCATCCGGTTAGACGGCAAGACGATAGTGCTGACCGCCGGCCGGGCGACGGCGAACCGGGACGGGCGCCGGGTTGCTCTGGACGCGCCCGCCGAGATCCGCGACGGACGGCTGTTCGTCCCGGTGCGGTTCGTCTCCGAAGCCTTGGGTTACAAAGTCCATTGGAACGGAAACGAGCGCTCCGTCCTCATCGCCTCGGATGGGAAGAGGAAGGTGACCGTGGCGGTCCAGCCCACCGCGGCGGCGGCCGAGGTGCTGGAAAAGGCCAAACCGATGCAGGCGTTTCTTGAGAAGGAACTGGGCAAGCGAGGGATCCCGGCGGAGGTCAAGGTTTATGTGCCGTTGAGCCAGGCCGGCGTTGTAGAGGCCCTGCGCTTCGGCCAGGCTGACGTGGCCCTGATGGGCGCGTGGCCGGCCTTTCTCGCCAGTGAGAAGGGCGCCGGAGACTTGGTGCTGGCCGAGATCCGCGAGGTGGTAATCGACGACGAAAAGAAGGATGCGCCTTATTACTACTCCTACTGGGTGGTGCCCGGGAACGGATCACACACGTCGTTGAAGGAGTTGCGCGGCAAGAGCGCCTGCTTCCCGAGCCCGGTGTCCACCTCCGGCTATGTCGGCCCCATGGGTCGCCTGGTCGAGCTGGGCCTGTTATCCCGGACGGGTAAGGGCGAGGTTGATCCCAAGCAGTTCTTCGGCAGTGTGCTCTTCGGCGGCGGCTACGCCCAGTGCTGGGAAGCGCTGAAGAAGGGGCAGGTGGATGTTACGATCATCGCCGGTGACGTGTCCGAGAAGCTGTACCGGGAAGTCCTGGCCAACACCCGCGTGCTTGAGAAGCAGGGGCCGATCCCTTCCCACGGCGCCGTGTTCAGCAAAGGGCTCAAGGATCCCCTGCGTTCGAGCCTGCAGGAGGCGCTCCTGGCGCTGAACGCTCCGGAGCACCGCCCGCTCATGCGCCAGTTCGTCTCCGGCATCTTCGTGCGGTTCGAGCCCAGCACGGCTGAGCGGCATTTCGCTGGTCTGAAGAAGTACCTCGATCTGGCGGGGCTCGAATTTACGGAACGGCTCGGACGATGAACGAGGGAGGATCATGGTGATGCCCGTCACCGCCGATCCGGCGGTCGTCGTGGATGGTGTCCGGTTCGCCCACCCGGGCGCGGCGCCGCTGCTCAAAGGGGTTTCTTTCACGGTGCCGGCCGGCGCCTGCTTCGCCCTCCTGGGCCCGTCAGGGGCCGGGAAAACGACGTTGCTCAAGATGCTCGCCGGCTTCCTGCGTCCGCAGCAGGGTCGCATCCGGGTGCTGGGCCACCCGCTGGAGCGGCGCATGCCGCCGGAACTGCGCCGGCAGGTGGGCTACATCCCCCAGCAGCTGGGCCTGGTCCGCGGGCTCACCGCTCTGGAAAACACGCTGTTGGGCTTCCTGGGGTCCCATGGCGGCCTGGGGCCGCTCCTCGGGCGATTTCCGCCCGCCGCCGTGCGCCAGGCGGAGCAATACCTGGCTTGGCTCGGCCTCGCGAACAAGGCCGGGGAGCAGGTGATGCACCTGAGCGGCGGGCAGCGCCAGCGGGTGGCCATCGCGCGCACGCTCATGCAGGCGCCGCGCCTGATCCTGGCCGACGAATTCGTCTCGGATCTGGACCTGGTCAGCGCCGGTCACATCCTCGGGCTCATGCGCCAACTGTGCGCGGAGAAGGGTTTCACCCTGATCATGAGCCTGCATGACCTCGAACTCGTCCGGGGCTTCGCCGACCAGGCCGCGGTATTGAAAGAGGGGTGCATGATATGCCACGATTTGGCCGGC
>DYIH01000160.1:0-2162 GCA_020723785.1 Thermaerobacter marianensis | reverse complement strand
GATGACGGATCAACGGATACGGGAGATACTAGCGTGAACCCGGTCCGGTGGCATCCCGGCTGGTTGGTCGCAGCGGGTGCCGTCGCCGCGCTGGTGATCATGCTCCGCCAGTTGGACTTTTTTGAACCGGGGCTATGGGGCAGGGGCTTGGCGAACGCCGTACGGTTGTCCCGCGAAGCCGTGCCGCCGGACACGAGCATCCTGCCGACCGCGATTCGTGCCCTTTGGGAGACGATCCAGATCGCTTTCGTCGGCACCTTCTTGGGTTTCATTGTCGCCCTGCCCCTGGCCTTTCTCGGCACGACGCTCCTCTTTCCCCGCCCCGTGGTGGCGGTTGTCCGCTTCCTGGTGGGGGCGATCCGCAGCGTACCCTCCATCCTCTGGGCGGTCGTGATGGTGATCATAGTGGGTTTGGGGCCGCGCGCGGGCACCCTCGGGATCGCCCTTTATACCGTCGGTTTTCTGGCCAAGCTCTATGCCGAGGCTTTTGACGCCGTCGATCCCGAGATCGTGGAAGCGGTACGCGGGGCGGGCGTTCGCCGTTGGCACCTGGCGCGCTTCGTCGTGTGGTATGAAAGCGCCAACTACATCCTCAGCCAACTGCTCTTCATGCTGGAGTACAACGTGCGCGCCTCGGCCATCCTCGGCTTCGTCGGCGCCGGCGGCATCGGCTTTTACTTCAACACCTACCTGTCCATGCTGGAATACTCGCGCGTGCTGACACTGCTCCTGGCCCTGCTCGGGTTCGTGGTAGTGATGGACGGCATAGGCGCCCGCCTCCGCCGGCGGTACCTGCTTGGTGGGTGAGAAGCGCGGGTGGTTTTTATCACTGCCGCCGGGAAGACCCCTTCCATCATCGAACAGGAGACGGACCAGGACCACATTCACATCCTGTTTATGTCCACGGCAGGCAGGCCCGCTCCCTGGGACGGACGCTGAGCCTCCGCCGCATTCTCTATATAATCGTCGGGGAGCGGTGAAAAAGTTCACAAACCCCCCTGGCAGAAGCGGCAGGTTTTTGTTATTCTACAATGGCGGGATTTCCCCCCGGCGATCCCCCGCCGTGTTGGGCGGGGGATCGCCCGGGGCCCTTGCGCTGGTTCCATTCCCCCAAGGTGCGCACAGCCTTGTGATTAGGGGAACAAGCCGCCTGGTCCCACATCATTATTTTCTTTGGAGGTGCTGTTTGTGTCAGTCAAAGTCGGCATCAACGGTTTCGGCAGCATCGGCCGGCGCTTCTATCGCATCGCCGCCCAGCGGTCCGGGGTGGAGGTCGTGGCGGTCAACGACCTGACCGACCCGGCCACCCTGGCCCACCTTTTGAAGTACGACTCCAACTACGGCACCCTGGACGGCGAGGTCGCCGCCGTCGAGGGCGGCATAAGCGTCAACGGCAAAACGGTCAAGGTCACGGCCGAGCGCGACCCGGCCAACCTGCGCTGGCGCGACCTGGGCGTGGACATCGTCGTCGAGTCCACCGGCCGCTTCACCGACCGGGAGAAGGCGGCCGCTCACATCGATTCCGGTGGCGCCAAAAAGGTGATCATCTCCGCCCCGGCCAAGAACGAGGACATCACCGTGGTCATCGGCGTCAACGAGGACAGGTATGACGCCTCTCGACACCACGTGATCTCCAACGCCTCCTGCACCACCAACTGCCTGGCGCCGGTGGCCAAGGTGTTGCACGAGAGCTTCGGCATCGTCAAGGGCTTCATGAACACGGTCCACTCCTACACCAACGACCAGGTCATCCTGGACTTCCCTCACAAGGACCTGCGCCGCGCCCGCGCCGCCGCGCTGAACATCATCCCCACCTCGACCGGCGCGGCCAAGGCCGTCTCCCTGGTGCTGCCCGAACTGAAGGGCAGGATGCACGGCTTCGCCCTGCGGGTGCCGACCCCGACCGTCTCCCTGGTGAACCTGGTGGCCGTCGTCGGCCGCAACGTGACGGCCGACGAGGTCAACGCCGCCCTCAGGGAAGCCGCCAACGGCAAGCTCAGGGGCATCCTCGGCGTCTCCGACGAGCCGCTGGTGTCCATGGACTACAAGGGTTCGCCCTTCTCGTCCGTCGTCGACGCCCAGTCGACCTGCGTCGTGGACGGCAACCTGGTCAGCGTGGCCGCCTGGTACGACAACGAATGGGGCTATTCCTGCCGCCTGGT
>DYIH01000159.1 GCA_020723785.1 Thermaerobacter marianensis | reverse complement strand
AATGGTCGGGATGTAGAATTCAATTGTCTGGCAGGCATCAACGCAATCCTCACACAACGTACCATTGGAAACGCGATTCCCGTCGCCGGCGGGGTTTGATCCTTTCCATTATAAATCCTCTCGTGTCCCAATGCGATGTATGTTCTGCAAGCCACCCGAGGAGGTCCGACACCGTGATCCACGAGCCGCCGGAATTCCGCCGTTTCCTGTCTTTCCTGCGTAACACGCGGCACGTGTCCGAGAACCCGCTGCAGCGGTACAGGCTCTGGTGCCTACGGTTCTTCGGCTTCGTTAACCACAACGGCCGCACTCCCTGGACGGCAACCTACGACGACGCTTCGGAGTTCGTATGCCAGATCAAGGCCGAGAAGAAGCCCGCGACGGTCGGACACGCCATCTCGACCCTACGCTGCTTCTACGACTGGGCCTGCTCCGAACGGCTGATCGGCTACAACCCCTTCAGCCTGATCCGTCGTCCAAACCCCGGGTTCCGCGTGCCGCGGGTACTGACGCGGGAGGACATGCAGGCGCTGCTCACGGCGATCCCCGGCGACAGCCCGCAGGCGATCCGCGACCGGGCCGTCCTGGAAACCCTGTACTCCACCGGCGTCCGCGTATCCGAGCTTTGCGGGCTGGACCTGAAGGACATCGACCTTTCGCGCCGGCGGGCGATCGTCTGGGGCAAGGGCCAGAAGGAGCGGGTGGTGTTCCTCACAGAGGCGGCCGCGGCCGCCATCCGCGACTATGTGCTGTTGGCGCGTCCGGCGCTCCTGGACGGTCGTCGCCTGGGGGCGCTGTTCATCGGCCGGCGCGGCCGCATCCACCGGACGACCGTGACGGGCATTATCCGCCGAGCGGCGCGGCTGGCCGGCATTCACAAGCACATCACGCCCCACACATTCCGGCATACCTTTGCCACCCACATCCTAGAGAACGACGTCGATATCCGTTGTGTCCAGGAGCTATTGGGCCACGAACGTCTCTCGACGACCCAGATCTACACCCACGTGGCCAAGAGCCGGCTGGAGGCGGTTTTTCGGCGCGCCCACCCGCGTGAGCGGGAGTTGGGCAGCCCCGGCCAGGCTATTTCACGAAAATAATGAACCAGGGTTGAACAGCTTTGTCCGCACGTCTCAATAATCCCGGTAAGCGCGCCCGCGCGGCCGTACGGCCGTAAAGCGGATCACGTCGTTCGTCGGGGTATCGAAGAACACGCGCCAATCACCCACTCGGAGAGCGAATTCATTGGTGCCTTTGATCCGGCGAACATCGCCATGCCCGGTCTCGGCAAAACGAACTGCCGCCTCAATGATGCGCTCAGACATGCGGCGATCCAACCGCGCCAGATCTTTTCGCGCCCGGTCCATCCATTCCGTTCGGCGCTTCACCGATCCAACCCCAAGGTTCGGCGCAAATCGTCAGTAGACATCACCCGGCCGGCGGCCGCATCCTCCCGTCCCTCGCGAATCGCCTCACGGTCTTCGTCGGTCAACGGCTCGTCATCATACGGCGCCATGGCAAGCGCCCGGAGCACCGGGTCCCCACCGCGCTCGGCCAGGTACTCCAGGAAACGCAACGCCGTTTGTTCCTCCGCTTCCGGCAACATCTCCACCAACTCACGCAAACGATCTTTCATCACGCTCATAATAGAACCCCCCTGGTCCCTTGGCCTCATTTTAATTATAACCCGCACCCTGATTTTTGTGAGACTCTGGGGCCGGGAACTTCCCCGGCCCCAGACGCTACATTAGTATTCCTCAGGTAACAGCAGCGTCGTCACCGACCTGTCCGCCTCGGTGACGACCCAGAGTTTTCGCCCCCGGGCCGTCCGATATACACTCAGGATACGGAAGCCGAATTCGATAGAAAGCACGTTTTCGCACCGGTCCTCCTCGCACACTTCGCCCCAATCGCCCACCATGTGCCGGTTCAGAAACTCAGCCGCACCCTGGCCCGCTTCCTCCAGGGCCTGCAACGCACCCGGCGTGGCCACCACCCGGCCCAGCTTGAACAACGCACAACGTGGCCTCATCCTGACCCCTCCCTCCAGAACCTTTCCGGCTCTAAGAGAGAAAAGCCAGTGACCGACAGGGAGCGCCCCGCCGGGGCGTGGAAGCAAGGGGGCCACCCGGCCAGGGCGCGGGCGGGAGGGATACCGGACCGCCATGTATTCCCGGCGGGAGGATATGCTCACGACCGTGCCCGGCCCTTGCTGGAACGACCCGACGGGGGCATAATCCTAACCGAGCCGGAAAGGTTCTTCCCCCGCCCTGGAACCCCCGCAAAAAGCATACGCGCCCTTCCGGGCGCGGTGGTGGTGGTTCTATTTCACGAAAATAAACGGCTTAAGGCGCCAGCCGGAGTCCGTCCGGCAGCCAAAGAGGCCCGCGGGAGATGGTCTCCCTCACTTCTGGCTTGCCGAAATAATAACCCTGGGCATAGCGGCAACCAAGCCGGCGTATGGCGCTGGCATCCTCCGCCGTTTCAACGGCCTCGGCGACGGGCCGCGCCCGCAGCCCCTTGGCCATGCGCACGATGCAACGGGTGACCAATTCCCGGTCGGCGTCCGCGGCGCACCCACGGACCAGCCCGCCGCCGATTTTAAGCCACCGCGGCTTGATCTCCGGGAGGCGACGCAGGTCCGACCAACCCTCCCCCACATCATCCAGGGCCAAGGTGCCGCCCAGCGTGGCCTTGACTCGGCGGGCCGCGTCCCGATCCAACGCCCAGCCGGCCTGCTCCGACAACTCCCATACGACGCCCCGCACCATCGGTGCAAGGGCGGCAAAGAGTATCGGGCGCTGTGCGGCGGCCATCACGGTTGCGGGGCATAAATTGATGAAAAGCAGCCCCGTCTCGGGCCGGCCCCACAGCGCAAGCATGGCACAATAGAGGTCGAACTGGACCAAGCGTCCCCCGTCCGCCGCCAAGGCGAACAGGTCCTTCGGGGTCAGAACGGGGTGTCGGATCAAGGCTTCGTAGCCGACGGGCCGACCTGTGCGCAGATCGACGACGGGCTGGAACGCTGGGCGGCAGGCCTGCAGGATCGCCGGGTTCATGCGGTGGCCTCCTTGCTGTCGGACGGATCCTTTCTTTCCTCGTGACCGACTGCGACCTGTGCGATGAGAACGAGTTCCCCGTTGGGGTCAATATTGAAGACCTGCCAAACACCTGCGCGCTCCTGAAATTCGACACAGCAGTCCTGGCAGAACCAGACGCGCCGCCGCAGCGAGGCATAAGGATTCAAGAGGCCCGTACGCTGGCTGTCGCAATTCGGGCACCGCATGATCACCGACCCCCTCCGTGGTGACTGACCACGACCGCGTTCCGGCCACGGTTCTTGGCCTCATACAGCGCCTTGTCCGCCGCCTCGTACAAGCCGGGATCCGCAGCTGACCCAGTCGCCACACCAATGGAAACGGTTACCCGCCCGCCCGGCTGGGTCTGCCGTCCCGGGAACGGCTCTGACGCAACCGCATGCCGGATCCGTTCGGCCACCGCCGCCGCCGTCTCAAGATCGGTTGCGGGTAGGAACACCCCAAACTCCTCCCCCCCGGCCCGGAAGGCCGTATCTCCAGCACGCACCGCATCCCGGATGATCCGTGCCAGACGCCGGAGCAGGATATCCCCCGCAGGGTGACCATGGGTGTCGTTATAACGCTTGAAGTGGTCAACGTCCAGCAGGATGAGGGCGGCACGCCGCTGTCCCGCAAGCTGGATGCGGCGTTCAAGGCCGCGTCGGTTAAGCAACCCCGTCAGCGGGTCGATCTCCGTCTCGCTGGCCAGTGCCTGGTTCGCATATTGGACCTCGTGCAACCGCTTCTCGTACTCCAAACGAGCCTCTTCCCACCCGGCCCGCCGCGCCTCTGCCAAAGCCAGGCGAACTATTGCCCGGATAGACCCGGTGACGATTAGGATTGCCACGGCAAGCGGCCAATTCATCCCCGCTGCGGCCACCAGGCTCCCAACCGCCAGGCCCAGCGACCCCGGAAGCGCTCCAGGCCCGATCCGCATCACGGTCCCGTAAACGGCGCTGCTCAGCACGACAGCCCCCGCCGGCACCCACCCACCGCCGGCACGAAGCATGGTTAAGCCAGCGCCTAACATGACGGCACCCAGCCCGTAAGCGGCCCAGATATCGCGCTTTGAATCGACCGCGGGATTAATACACGACAATAATCGTGGTACGGACTGTCGCATAAGCCGCCCCCTTTCTGGTTGGCATCGGTCAACGAAGCACCACCTGTGCCTTGACCGTGGTCTCGATGGTTTGTGTTTTCTTCCCGAACAGTCCCGCGTATGGCATCCCCGTACTGGCGTTGGCCGTTACGGTCACCGTGTCGGGCGCCAGCGGATCCACCCAAGCGTCGGCCGCTGGCGGGGCGCTGGCGAACTTTTGCAGCCGGGTTCCCGGGAGGTTCGCCCATAAGAGGTCCAGC
>DYIH01000158.1 GCA_020723785.1 Thermaerobacter marianensis | reverse complement strand
AGCGCCGGCGACATCGGAGAGGCTTCTCTCCACCGGTCCGTCGTGCAGGGCGACATGGCCCGCATGGAGCCGGTTCAGCGCCTGGACCTGCCGGCCGGGGGCACGGTGGAGTTGTCACCCAACGGCCTGCACGTGATGGTCAGGGTCGCTCCCGGCCGCAAAGGGATACGGATCGACGACGAGTGGCAACTGGTCCTGCGCCTGGAAAGCGGCAGGGAGATACCCGTGCGGGTCAAGGCCAGGCTCAACACGATTGAAAAGGTGCTCCAGCAGGATAAGGTCAAGGTGCTGGAGCCCTCCGCGCCCGGGGAGGCTCAAGGGCATGAGGGGCATTAGCTGCCATGCCTTCATCGGCGCTCTCCTCCTGGTTCTCCTGGTTTCGTCCGGCTGCGGGCAGGGACGGTCCAACCAGGAGTCCGCCGAGGGAGAGGTGCGGGGCGGGACCGCGCGGCAATCCGAGGCGGGGAACGCCAAGGGGACCGCGTTTGCCGGCCAGGAGATCGTGCCGCCGCTGCCGGCGCCGGAGTTCCGGCTGCTGGACCGTGACGGCAAGCGGCTGGCCCTCAAGGACCTGCGGGGCAAGGTGGTCCTCCTCGGCTTCGCCTACACCGGCTGTCCCGATGTCTGCCCGCGCCTGGCGAAGTCGTTCCTGGCCGTGCAGAAAGAGATGGGCGGCGCGTTGGGCAGGGATCTCGAACTGGTGTTCATCAGCGTCGATCCGGAAGGAGACACCCTGGAACGGGCCGACAAGTGGACCGAGGCCCAAGGGGGCAGGTGGCATTACCTGGTGGGTGAGCGCCGGGTGCTGGAGAAGGTGTGGGACGACTATGGCGTGGTGGTGGAAAAGGGCGCCAACGGGTCGGTCGGCCATTCCGTCAAGACCTACCTCATCGACGGCCGGGGCTTGGTGCGCGTGCGCTACGGCGGGCTCGGCTGGGAAAAGGCCGCCTTGGCGGACATCAAGAGGCTGCTGGGGAGGTGAGGCGGGCATGCTCAGGAGGTCTTTCATCGCGTTCACAGCCCTGTTGGGGCTTGCCCTCAACGGGTGCGGCCCGGCTCCGTCCGGCGGCGCCGGCCAACCAGGCGGCGGCTTGGTGGGGCAGGTCAGCAGCGTGCCGGGCAGGAACGCCGACGACTCGCCCGGTTCGACCCAGCTCGACCTGTCCGGCAAGCGCATCGTGGCCAGGGAGGAGTTGAAGCCGCCGGCGCCGGCCTTCGACTTCCGCCTGACGGACCAGTCCGGGAAACTGGTCAGCCTGGCCGACCTCAAGGGCAGGCTGGTGTTGGTCAGTTTCATTTATACCAACTGTCCCGAGTCGTGCCCGCTCATCCCACGGCAGTACCTGCAGATACAACGGCGGTTCACGGAGGCCGTCGACGACGGGAGGTTGGTGCTGGTCCTGGTGACCACCGACCCGGAGAGGGATACGCCGGACCGGCTGAAGCGCTACACGGATCGACTGGGTGGCAGGTGGCTGTTCCTCACGGGGGGGCTGGACGAGATGAAGGAGGTGTGGCGCCGCTACGAGGTCTACAGGGAGGTCAAGGAAAGGGTCAGGGAAGTGGTGGTCTACCACAGCTACAAGACTTACCTGATCGACGGAGAGGGGAACGCGCGGTTCAAGTACACCGGCATCTGGGCCACGCAGGACGTGATCGGGGACCTGGACGCCTTGCTGGCGAAGCGTTGACCCGATCCTTTGGCAAACCGACGCGCAGGCGCAGCCGTCAAGACAGGGAGGGGATCGCAGTGTTAGCCAGACATCCTGAGGATCACCGTGAAGGAGGTATCGCCGGGGCGGGCGCGGCGGAGGCGGCCGGCGCCGCCGTATCCCTGCCCACTTACAAGGAAATCTTCGTGCCGGTGGACAACTCGCGGTATTCTTCATATGCCGCCGAACTGGCGGTGGAGATCGCCGCGCGTTGCGGGTCGCGAATCACGGGCAGCCATGTGTATGCGGCCAGGTTGCACGACAAACGCTTCCGCGACCTGGAGGCCGGGCTGCCCGAGAAATACCGGGAGCCGCAGGAGCTCTCGCGGCAGCGCGAGATTCACGATTCGTTGATCACCAGGGGTTTGCAGATCATCACGGATTCGTACCTCAACGTTGTGCACCGCCGGTGCGCCGGGCGGGAAATCCCGTTCGTCCCCAGGCAGATGGAGGGGAAGAACTATGCCGAGCTGGTCAGGGACATCCGCGAGAACGGGTATGACCTGGTCGTCATGGGATTCAAGGGGTTGGGGGATTTCCGGGGCTGCCAGATCGGCAGCGTCTGCGAACGGGTGGTCCGCCGCGTGCGCACGGACGTGCTGGTGGCGAAGGATGACCGCGGGATCGACGGCACGGTGGTCGCCGCCGTCGACGGCAGCCCCGAGTCCTTCTACGGCCTGACGGCCGCCCTGAAACTCGCCTCCCTGCGCGGGGTCCCCGTGGTGGCGGTGGCCGCCTATGACCCCCACTACCACGTGGTGGCCTTCCGCAGCCTGGAGGGCGTCCTCTCGGACGAGGCGGGCAAGGTCTTCCGTTTCAAGGAACAGGAGCAGCTGCACAACGAGATCATCGACAAGGGTATCGCCAGGATCTATGCCGATCACCTGGAAACCGCCCGCCGCCTGGCGGGTCGGCTTGGTGTCGCCCTGGAGACCGAACTGCTGGAGGGGAAACCCTTCCCGGCCATCCTGGAATACATCCAGCGGAAGGGGGCCTGCCTGCTCGTCGCCGGGCGGGTCGGGGTGCATGCCGACGAGGGGCTGGACATCGGCGCCACCGCGGAGAACCTGCTGCGCCTGGCGCCGTGCCACGTGCTCCTGGCAGCCGGGCGCCTGCGGCCGCCGGCCACCCCGGTCGAAGAGCTCGCGGACTTGGCGGAGGCGCCGCTGCCGTGGTCGGAGGACGCGCTGGAGAGCCTCGACCGGGTGCCGCCCTTCGCCCGCGGTTTCGCGCGGCGGATGGTGGAGCAGTACGCCCGCAAGCACGGTTATCCGCTTGTCACGGCCGAACTCCTCGACGAGGCCCGGCGGAGGATGCAGATGCCATGAGCGAGTTCATCCCCGGCCTGGTTTCATGGAACGTGACGGCGAGGTGCGGGCTGCGTTGCCCACACTGTTATATCGACGCGCGGCCCGAGGGCGGCGGCGGCGAGATGGATACCGCTGAAGGGCTGAGCCTGATCGATGAGATCGCCGCCTTGAACCCTCGTGCCATGCTGGTGTTGAGCGGCGGCGAACCCCTGCTGCGCCCGGACCTTCCCACGTTGATCCGCCGCGCCAATGGGAGGGGGATGACGGTGGTGGTCGGGACGAGCGGCGTTCTCCTTGACGAATCGATGGTCAGGACCCTGCTGGCCTGCGGCGTGGCGGGGATAGGCGTCAGCCTGGACGCCGCGGACCCCGCCGAACACGACCGCTTTCGGGGGATGCCCGGCGCCTGGCAGCGCACGGTGCAGGGTCTCCTGGCGTGCCAGCGGCACGGCTTGACGTTCCAGGTCCAGACCACGGTGACGACGGCCAACCACGGGCAGCTTCCGGAGATCCTCGATCTGGCCTGCGCCCTCGGCGCGCGCGTATTCAACCTTTTCTTCCTGGTATGCACAGGGCGCGGGCAAAGCATGAGCGACATCACTCCCGAGCAATATGAGGAAACGTTGCGCTGGCTGGCGCGAACGGGCGGGAATTACCGGGGCATGCTGGTGCGGGCCCGTTGCGCCCCGCATCTGCGCAGGATCGCCGCCGAAGCCGATCCGGCCTCGCCGCTGCTCATGGAAGACGGGAGCCGTTGCCTGGCGGCCTCCAGCTATTGCCGGGTGTTGCCGGACGGCACGGTGACACCCTGTCCTTACATGCCCGTGAGCGCGGGGAACGTGCGCGAAAAGGGATTCGGCTGGGTGTGGCACCGCTCCCCCCTGCTCCGCGGGATGCGCAGGCGCAAGCTGCGTGGACGGTGCGGGCGCTGTGATTACGAGGACCTCTGCGGCGGCTGCCGGGCGCGCGCCTATGCGATGAAGGGGAGCTATGCGGCGGAGGACCCGTTGTGTTCCTACCGGCCTCGCCGGTCGAGGTCCGCTCGAGCCAAAGTGGTTGCCGACACCGTGCATCCTGGGAGGGTGGCGGTTGGCGGTTCCCTCGTCTGGTCACCGGAGGCGGAGGCGTGGCTGGGTGTAGTGCCCCTTTTCGCGCGGGGCATGGTCAGGAGCAAGGTGGAGAGCTACGTGCGACAGAAGGGTGAAACGGTTGTCCGCCCCGAGCATCTGGTGGAAGCGAGGCGGAAGATGTGACAGGGGATATCGGCATCGGGAGGACCTCGCAGAGGGGTGTTGCGTACGTGATCCACCTGGCAGGGTTCCTGTCTTCCCTGGCCCTTTCGTTCGTCGCCCTCATGGATATGCGCCGGGGATTCCTTTCCCCGCACTACCTCCTCAAGACGGCGTGGATCAACTATAACCATTACCAGATCCTGCTGCT
>DYIH01000157.1 GCA_020723785.1 Thermaerobacter marianensis | reverse complement strand
GACGAGGTACGCAAGCTGGCGGAGCGTTCCGGGCGGGCCGCGCAGGAGATCGCCGAACTGATCGGCACCGTGCGGCAGGGCGTCGAAGCGGCCGTCAACGCCATGGAGGCTGGCACCCGTGAGGTGGAGGCGGGGGCCGAGCTGGCGGGCGGGGTGGGCAAGGCCCTGGACGGTATCCTGCAGGCGATGCGGCGGACGAACGTTTGCGCCCAGAACATCTCGGCGGCGGCGGAGGAAGTGGCGGCCAGCGCGGGGGAAGTGGTCAGAGCGGTGGACAACGTGGCCGCGATCACCGAGGAGAACACGGCGGCCACGGAAGAGATGGCGGCTTCCAGCGGACAGGTGTCCAAGGCGGTGCAGGGCGTGGCGGCGGTTTCGCAGCAGACGGCGGCGTCGGCCGAAGAGGTGAGCGCCTCGGCTGAGGAGGTCGACGCCTCGGTGAAAGAGATCAGCCGCACCGCGCGCGGCCTGGCGTCCATGGCCCAGGAGTTGCAGGCCCTGGTGAGCAGGTTCAGGCTTTAAAAACCGGGGGAGCGCAGGCAGGGCCAACGCCGCATGGTTGCGGCTATGCCGCGGTAGGCAATGGTACAATAATCCTGGTGATGATCCATGCCAAAGCCTTTTCTCTGCCTTGGCATCGAAACCAGTTGCGACGAGACGGCCGCCGCCGTGGTGGCGGACGGCCGGCGCATCCTCTCCAACGTCGTCGCCTCCCAGGCGGACCTGCACCGGCGGTACGGCGGCGTTTTCCCGGAGCTCGCCTCGCGCCGTCACGTGGAGGCGGTGCTGCCGGTCATCCGCGCCGCCCTGGACGAGGCCGGCGCAGCCTTTAGCGACCTGGGCCTCGTGGCGGTGACGCGGGGGCCGGGGCTGGTCGGCGCCCTGCTGGTCGGCGTTTCCGCCGCCAAGGCCCTGGCCTTTGCCCACGACCTGCCCCTGGTGGGCGTCAACCATCTGGCCGGCCACATCTACGCCAACTTCCTCGACGGGGAGCCGCCGGAATGGCCCGCCGTCTGCCTCGTCGTATCCGGCGGCCACACCCATCTGCTGCACATCGAGGATCACGGGCGGATGCGACTTCTGGGCGCCACCCGCGACGACGCCGCCGGCGAGGCGTTTGACAAGGTGGCGCGCCTTTTGGGCCTGCCCTACCCCGGCGGACCCCAGATCGACCTCCTGGCACGCCGGGGCGATGCGGAGGCGATCCCGTTCCCCCGGGCCATGCTGGACGAGGATAACCTCGACTTCAGCTTCAGCGGGCTGAAGACGGCGGTGGCCGTCTACCTGGAACGGGAGGCGGCGGCCGGCCGGACGCCGGACCGGGCCGACGTGGCGGCGTCGTTCCAGCGGGCGGCCGTCGAGGTGCTGGTGGCCAAGACGGTGCGCGCCGCCGATGCGACGGGGGTGTCACGGGTCATCGTCGCGGGCGGGGTGGCGGCCAACGCCGCCCTGCGGGAGCGGTTGCTGGCCGCGGCCGCCGAACGGGGGCTGGCGGTGAGCATCCCGCCTCCGGCCCTATGCACCGACAACGCCGCCATGATCGCCTGCGCCGGCTACCACGCCTGGCGTGCCGGACGGGTGGACGGGCTGGACATGGACGTGGCGGCACGGCTGCCGATCGCGGGCGCTTTGTGACCCCTCTGCGGTGCGGTGGCCCCCGACTGCAAAGATGCGTTGGCCTGGAGGAGGCCGTCCATGGTTCTACCGGAACAACAAGGGAGACCGGGCGATGCGCACCGTTGGGACGATGCGTCCGCAGGGTGTGAAACCCCGGTGTCGCGGCGCCGGGTGGAGGTCCATTCCGTCCCGCCCGGCCGCAACAGCATGCACTACTGGCCGGAGGTCTTCGGATTCTGGCGGCCGGTGTGGAACACGGCCGTCATCACCCTCGGCCGATGGATACCGGTGATCGAGGCCAAGAACGCCCTCTACCGTCGCGCCCTGGGCATGCAGATCGGCCGCGGTGCCTCCATCGGCTTCATGGTCATGGTGGACCTCTTCGTACCGAACCTGATCCGCATCGGCGAAAATACCCTCATCGGCTACAACACGACGATCCTTTGTCACGAGTTCCTCATCGACGAGTACCGTGTCGGGCCGGTCGAGATCGGGCGGGACGTGATGATCGGCGCCAACTGCACCATCCTGCCGGGGGTGCGCATCGGCGACGGGGCGGTGGTCTCGGCGCACTCCCTGGTGAACCGGGACGTGCCGCCCGGAGCGGTCGTCGGTGGGGTGCCGGCCAGGCCCCTGCGGGGAAGGGGCGGGGCAGGCGGGTGATCGGGTGCGTCGTCCACCCGGCTTACGCCAACCCCGCTGGTCACCCTGAGGTGCGGCAAGCGATCGATTGACAAGGGGGAAACGCCACTTCGGATCACTCATCCTCCAGAGTGCGCAGCAGGGCGTCCATCTCCGCCTCGGGGATGGTGAAGCCGTGTTCCGGGCCGGGGAAGCGGCGGCCGCGCACGTCGTCGGCATAGGCCGACAGCGCCTGGACGGCGGCGGCGCCCAGGTCGGCGTAGCGCTTGACGAACCTGGGTGTAAACCGGTCATAGAGCCCAAGCAGGTCGTGGAAGACCAGCACCTGGCCGTCGCAGTCGGGGCCGGCCCCGATACCGATGAGGGGGACGCGCAGGCGCCTGCGGAGAAGCCCGGCCAGCCGGTCGGGCACGCATTCGACCAGGACGGCGAAAGCCCCCGCCTCCTCCAGCAGCAGGGCGTCCTCCAGGATGCGCCTGGCGCCGGCGGCGTCGCGCCCCTGCACCCGATAGCCGCCCAGCCTGGTCGCCGTTTGGGGCGTCAGGCCGAGGTGGGCCATGACCGGGATGCCGGCGGCGGTGATGGCCCGCACCTGTGGCAACATCTCCCGGCCGCCTTCCAGCTTGATGGCGTCAGCGCCGCCTTCCTTGACCAGCCGCCCGGCGCTGCGCACGGCGTCCTCCGCGCTCACCTGGTAGCTCATGAAGGGGAGGTCGCCGACGACGAATGCCCGCCGGCAGCCGCGCGCCGCCGCCCGCGTGTGGTGGACCATCTCGTCCATCGTCACCGGCACGGTGCTCTCGTAGCCGAGCACGACCATGCCCAGTGAATCCCCCACCAGGACGAGGTCCACCCCTGACCGGTCCGCCAGGAGCGCCGTCGTGTAATCGTAGGCGGTCACCATCACCAGGGGCTCGCCGCGCTCCTTGCTGGCCTGGATCTCCGGCAGGGTGACCGGCGTCGGGTCGGGAGCGGACATGGGCGCGCACCTCCCGGCATTTCATCGCTGCAGTGTACTCGTACGCCGCGAGACGGCATTTCCCTGCAAGCAGCGTGGTGCCTCTCTGCTCCGCGGATCATCAAAACTTGGCGTGCGCGCCATGCATTTTTTCCCATGTTCCCGCACAACCTAAAATCCCGCGAACGCGGTGGAAAAACCCCGAAGCAAAGAAAAGGACGAGCGCACAGCCCCAGGAAAACGGCGCAAAATCGCGAAATATACTGAACACGGGCGCTCTTGCCCCGTATAATGGGGCCGGGCGGCGACGCCGCCCGGCGGCGGGGGCCACGGGGGACGGCTGCGGAAGGAGACGGGGCGGGAGAGCGTTCGCAGGGGGTGAAGCGGTTCCGTGTCGGCGAAAGTCCACTACCACTTCGTCGGGATCGGCGGCTACGGCATGAGCGGTCTGGCCCAGGTGCTGCTCCAGTCCGGCCATCCCGTAAGCGGCTCGGACGTCAAGCCGTCGGAACGTACCGAACGACTGGCGGCCATGGGGGCCGCCATCCACATCGGCCACGACGCGGCCCACCTCAACGGCGCCCAGCGTGTCGTCTACAGCACCGACGTCCCCTGGTCCAACCCGGAGCTGGCGGCCGCCCGGGACAGGGGCCTCACCGTGATGCATCGCTCCGAGGTCCTGGCCGAACTGGTCAACGGCGGGTATGGCATCGCTGTCACCGGCAGCCATGGCAAGACCACGGTGACCTCGATGCTGACCCTGCTGCTCGAACGCGGCGGGCTGGACCCCACGGCGGTGATCGGCGCCGAGGTCGACTTCCTCGGCGGCAACGCCCGGCTGGGCCGGGGCCCGTACGTGGTTGCCGAGGCGGACGAGAGCGACGGCTCCTTCACGCGTTACCATCCCCGCGTGGCGGTGGCGACCAACGTCGAGCCGGAGCACCTGGACCATTACGAGGGCAGCTTCGAAAACCTGGTGGCGGCGTTCCGGCGGTTCCTCGGCCAGGCCCGGGAACTGGCCGTCCTTTGCGGCGACGACCCGCGGCTGCGGGAGATCTCCCGGCATCTGTCCGTGGATACGGTGACCTACGGCCTCGGACCCGATGCCGACCTGCGGGCCGAGCGCATCTCCGTCGGGCGCAGCGAGGTGTCCTACGCCGCCGTCTGGCGCGGACGGGGACTGGGTTCCGTGACGCTGGTGGTGCCCGGGGTGCACAATGTCGTCAATTCCCTGGCGGCGCTGGCCGTCGGCCGCCACCTGGGCCTGCCGTTCACCGCCATGGCCGACGCCCTGCACCAATTCCGCGGGGCGAAGCGGCGGTTCCAGGTCGTCGG
>DYIH01000156.1:3322-4552 GCA_020723785.1 Thermaerobacter marianensis | reverse complement strand
AGAGTGTGAGAATCCTGACCTGCGCCTTGGTCAATTACCGTGAGCAGCTACACCAGTACGCCGCGGGGACCAAGTCGCGCCTGGATGTGCTCATGGCCGAGAAGGAAGCGAGCCAGGCCGACGCCGGGGTGCGCCAGGCCAGGCGCGGCCGGGAGGCGGCGGTTATGAAGCTCAACCAGGTCATCGGCTTGCCCCTTGACACGCCGCTCGATCTGACGACCCGCTTCACCGACGCGCAGGCCGGCGCTGCGTCGGGTGCGGCCGGCCCGGCGGGGACATTCCAGGGGAGCGCCATGCCCGACCTGGAGGCGGCCATCGAACGGGCCCTGCGGCACCGGCCGGACCTGCAGGCCCTCAGGGACGGGGTGGAACTGGCCAGGCTGACCTTTGACCAGGCGAAGAAGTATTACACGCCGAACGTTTACGCCTACCGGCAGGCCGAGCTGGACCTGCGCGGCGCAGAGCTCGCCCTGGAACAGGCCGTGGCGAATGCGGAGTTCCAGGTGCGGACGGCCCACGCGGCGATGCAAGGGGCCGCGGAACAGCTCGCCATCACCCGCAAGGCGGTGGAGCAGGCCCGTGAGGGGTTCCGGGTGGCCAACCTGCTGTACGTGAACGGCATGAACACCTCCAAGGACCTGGCGGACGCCCGGCTGGGCCTGCTGCAGGCCGAAACGCAGGCCGTCCAGGCCCTGTTCGACTATAACGTTGCCCGTTCACAGTTCGGGGTATATTCGGCCGAAGGGGTGAACTGAGCAGGAACGAATTCCAGCCACCCGAAAAAGCAGGGATTTGTTGTCTCCTGTCGAACTCTGTCCTAATATGTGGAGAAATTTATCTGCAGGCAGGGTCGGCGTGCCGGGGACAACAAACTTGCATCGCGCTAATTTACGTAATTGTTTTATCAAGATAATAGGTCTTGTGCTGTGCCTGCTGGCAACTGCGGGCCCGGCGTCGGTTGCTGTCGCCCAGCCGTCCCGTCCCACGGCATCGCCCATCGGAACCGCCAACCCCGGCCGGGTTGCGGCGCCGAAGCCGGTGGCGCCGGAGGCGGAACCGGCTCCCATCCGCTTGGTGATCAACGGCCGGACCATCCGGTCCGATGTCGCCCCGGTGATCTTCAACGGGCGGACCCTGGTACCGGCCCGCGTCATCGCCGAGACCCTGGGCGCCGCCGTGGATTGGTACGCCCAGACACGGCGGGTGAAGGTTTCCCTGGGAGACACCACC
>DYIH01000156.1:0-3312 GCA_020723785.1 Thermaerobacter marianensis | reverse complement strand
GTGGACAGCAGGAAGGCCAGCATCGGTGGCAAACCCGTGACCCTGGACGTCCCGGCGCGGATCGTCGGGGGCCGCACAATGGTGCCGCTGCGCTTCATCAGCGAGGCCCTGGGCGCCGATGTCGGTTGGGACGCCGGGGCCCGCCTCGTTTCGGTGGAGCGATTCTCCCGCCTCACGGGCGTCCGTTTTGAACACGGCCAGGGGAGGGGGCGGGTGATCCTCGCTGCCGACGGGCCGATGACGGTGCTGGCCAGGCATATCGAGGCGAGGGCCGGCGATGTCGTACGGCAGAAACCCAACCCGGTGGCCCTCTTGAACACGTCCGGCCCCGAACGGCCGCGAATCGTGCTGGACCTGCCCAACACCCGGGTGCCCGCGCCCTTCGAGCCGCTGATAGTCGGCCATGGGGGGGTTCGCCTGGTGCGCGCCGAGACGGTGGACGGCCCGCCGCCGACGGCCCGGGTGGTGGTCGACCTGGCGCGGCCCGTGGCCTATGAGGTATACGGCGACGGTTCACGCGAGGTCATCGTGGAGATCCACTACGAGCTGACCGATGTCGCCTACCGCGACGGTGAAGGCCTGCTTCTCCGCCTGACCGGGCCGGCGGATCCGAAGGTTACGGTCCAAACCGGACCGGACCGGCTGGTCGTTGACCTGCCGGGGTTCAAGAGAGGTGACGGCCTGGCGCCGGTCACGCGACCGGGCGGGACGGTCCGGGAGGTCCGGGTGGAAGACCTCCCGGACGATGGGGGGGAAGCGCCCGGCGCGGGGTTGCGGGTGGTGGCCGACCTGGCCGGCGCGGGGGATTATCGCATGGAAAACCTGCCCGAGGGGCTGCTGGTGCGCGTTCTGCCACAGGTGCGCATGGTGCGGTGGGAAGAGCAGGCGGCCAACCTGCGCCTCACCGTGGAGACCAGCCTGCCGGCCCGCTTCTCCGTCCGGCAGGGCGAGCGCCGCGGTACGCTGGAGGTGACGGTCGATGGAGCGACTCTGGCACTGCCCGGTGGCAGTCCGCCGGCTCCGTCGGGCAAGGTTACGGCCGTCGACGTGCGGGCCGGCGAGGACCCCGCCGAGGTTCGGCTGACTTTCTCCATCAAGGACCTGACCGACTTCCACGTGGTCGAGGGCACGCCCGCCAACCTCCTGGTGCTGGAGGCGACGGCCGGCGCCCTGGCGGGCAAGTTGATCGTGGTCGACGCGGGCCACGGCGGCAGCGACCCCGGCGCCATCGGGCCCGCCGGGAACCTGGAGAAGGACGTCACCCTGGCCGTTGCCCGCCGGCTGCGGGCGCTGCTGGAGTCGTCAGGCGCCCGGGTCTTGATGACCAGGGAAGAAGACCGGTTCGTCGGCCTCTACGACCGGGCGAACCTGGCCGACGGCGCAGGTGCTGACCTGTTCGTTTCTATTCATAGCAACGCCAGCGACCGCCGCGCCATGCAGGGGACAGAAACCTACCACTACCCCGGGTCGGAACAGGGGCGGCGCCTGGCGGAACTGCTCCACCGCCGGCTCCTCACCGCACTGCAGCGCCCCGACCGGGGCGTGCAGGGGGCAAACTTCGTCGTCATCCGCGAACCGGACATGCCTGCGGCCCTGGTGGAACTCGCCTACATCTCCAACCCCGAGGAGGAACGGCTGTTGATTTCCCCCGAGTTCCAGGGCGGGGCGGCGGAGGCCATCCGCCAAGGGATCGTCGACTTCTTCCGTGCCCGGGAGAGCGCCTCCTCCGGGCGGTAGCACCGCCCGTCCGGAGCGGCACGGGTGCGGCCGGCACGGGTGGCACGGCCGGCTGGGCGGCAACCGACCCATCCCCAGTTCTGTGTCCGGTCATTCGGCGGACCTGATCGACGTGACCATCGGGGAGGTTCCAGCGCCACTAGCAATGAAACGGCGAAGGCTCGCTGACGACCACCGGGCAGGGCTTGGCCCGGCTCGAAATTATTAACCAGGCGCATAATCCGTGTCCGGAAAAGCTTGTGCGACAAAGCGTTCCGGAACCGTGCCGAAACCTTATTACCGTGGTGCATATTACCGTCATGCATAAGTTTGTGCATGAGTCGCGCAAGGCTTGTGCGGCAAGGGCTTGAAGCCTTGGAATATGACTGTGGTCAATAGACCTGTCGCGCCAAGGTGGGGCGCGAGCAAGCAGGGGCGCGAGCAAGTATTCCTGCTCATCGGGGAATATGATAATCTAAAAAAGTTGGTGGCATTTAGCGGGAACCGATTACAGCGGATGGGAGCGGATGGTCATCGACTCCAACGGGTGCATCGGTATGCTCGACTCGGGGGTTGGCGGGTTGGCGGTCGCCCGTGAGGTGCTGCGCGCCCTTCCGGCCGAACGGCTGATATACGTGGGGGACACGGCGCACTTCCCCTATGGGACTCGCACCGCCGGGGAGGTCGTTTCCCACGTCCGGGACATCCTCGACTTCTTCTGCGATGCCGGGGTGAAAGCGGCCGTCCTGGCCTGCAACACCGCTTCGGCCGTGGCGTTGCCGGTGCTCCGGGACCGCTATCCTTTCCAGGTCGTCGGCGTCATCGATGCCGGCGCCCGCATGGCCGCCACCAGCACACGCAACGGTTGCATCGGTGTGCTGGCCACGGAACGCACGGTGCAGAGCGGCGCCTATGGCGAGGCGGTCCGCCGGCTGCGGCCGGAACTGCGCGTCCTGGGCCAGTCCGCCCCGGCGCTGGTGACCATGGTCGAGGAGGGTTACGGGGAAAAGGACCCGGCGGCGCTGGACGCGGCCATCGCCGAACACGTCCGGCCCCTGATCGAGGCCGGCGCCGACACGGTCATCCTTGGCTGCACCCACTTCCTGGCCCTGGGTGGACGTATCCGTCAGCTCTTCCCAGGGATCGGCGCCGTCATCGACCCTGCCGCCGAGACGGCCCGCCAGGTGGCCGACCTGCTGGCGGAACGCGGCCTCCTGCAAGAGCCCCCGCGGGGGGCCAACGGCCTGCCCAGGTGCCGGTTCCTGATCAGCGGTCATGACGCCGATCACTTCCGGCTGGTCGGGTCCCGCATCCTGGGCCGGGAGATCGGCGCCGTCGAGCCCTTCCCCGCCCGGGCGCTGGCCGGCCGCGTCCAGGGGCTCCTCGACGGCAGTATCCTCGACGAGGAGTGAGCCCATGTCGCGCGTCGATGGCCGGCATCCCGGCGAACTGCGCCCGGTGACGATCACCCGCCGCTTCCTCAAACACCCGGAGGGCTCCGCCCTGATCGCCATCGGCGATACGCGGGTCATCTGCACCGCCAGCGTGGAAGCGACCGTCCCACCCTTCCTCCGGGGCACCGGCCGCGGCTGGGTC
>DYIH01000155.1:3854-4584 GCA_020723785.1 Thermaerobacter marianensis | reverse complement strand
CCCGTTCCAGGGCCATCACGGCGCACGCGCCGGCCTCTTCGGCGATACGGGCCTGTTCCGGCGTGGTGACATCCATGATCACCCCGCCCTTGAGCATCTCCGCCAGGCCTTTCTTGACGCGGAATGTCCCCTGCTCCCCCTGCATCGGCCAAGCACCTCCGGGCGCATCTTCTCTGCATCAAAATAAAGGATTTCCCGCCGCCCCGCAACCGTCTTGGCGGCAGATGAAACGTCGGAGGGACGGAGAAGCCCGGCCCATTGGGGCCGGGCTTCCGCGCAACGTTCGCCGTCGCAGATCAGGGGCACTGGGCGATGGAACCGTCGATGATGACGGGACCCGTCGGCCTCGGCCCGATCGGTGTGACCGGCTCCCGCGAGACGATGACGAAGTCCTTGTCAGCGAGGGCGGCATTTTGCACCTGGACCGCGAAAACTTCATCGACGCCTTCAAACTTCGCCATCGGGAAACCGAGCCCCGTATTGGTCGGGGTGTTCATGAAGAAAGCAACGTACTGGGTGCCAAGCCCCGGGAGTGGTGGCATATTGATCCCGACAACGAAGGCATCCCCCTGGGCACGCCGGACGAAAGCCGCGCCGGCCGACGTGGACGCGATGTTCGTACCGGTGAGCGGCGCCACGCACCAGAACAGCGGCGGCGGCACCCGCGGGACGCAGATCTGCTGGCCCGGGAAGATCACGCTCGGGTTGGTGATCTGAGGGTTGGCCGCTA
>DYIH01000155.1:0-3754 GCA_020723785.1 Thermaerobacter marianensis | reverse complement strand
AACATGCTGTCACCCGACTGCACCGTGTAGATGAACCCATTGGGACAGGGCGGCGTCGGGGGCGGTGCGACACCGGTGGGCACGCAAATCTGCTGGCCCGGGAAGATCACGCTCGGGTTGGTGATCTGAGGGTTGGCCGCTATGAGCGCCTGCAGGGAAACCCCGAACCGCTGCGCGATGGAGAACATGCTGTCACCCGACTGCACCGTGTAGATGAACCCATTGGGACAGGGCGGCGCGGGCGGGAAGACCTGGGTGGCCGACGCCGGCGAGCCACCGCTTGCCTGCACCGGCTGCTGGACCACGCGGCCCATGTCGTTTGGCAGGGATTGCGTCATGCACTGACACCTCCTTCTCAATTGACGGGCGTGGAACGACCCGTTTCGTTCACACCCACATCCTATGGAAGTCGCAAACGTGTGGTGCATCCCCGTCCCCTGACGGCAAAACATACCGGTTGGGCGACAGGCCCTCACCCCACGCATATTCTGTGTGCTTGAACTGCCAGGCGTAGCGGACCTCTGCAAGGGTACTTCTCCCGATCGCCTCGCAATGTTTTGAGCACGCGGGAAGATGCAAGCAAAGGCTTCAATTACCAAACCCCCCAGGGTTATGGGTTGGTGATTCGCGTCACAGAATGCGGGGGGTTTTTCGACTATACCAAGATTGCCATGTCCAATATGGTGAACCGGCTCGTCCGCAATAATGATTTCGTTCTTCAGGTGAGCGCTGCTCTCCTGATGGGCGTCGTGCTGTTCATCCTGCAGCAGGGCGCGGCCTCGCCCTTTCACCCCGCTTTACCAAAGGAAGGCGCCGCCCGGTTGCAGGTCAGCTTCTCTTGGATGACCCGACCCGTTGAGCCGTGCCGCAAACTCTCGCCCCAAGAACTGGCCGGCTACCGCCCCGACATCGCCAAGAGCCTGGCCATCACGGGGATCTGTTCCCCGGAACGCCGTCCGGCGGTACTGCAGGTCTGGGTCGATGGACAGCAGGTCACGGCCCGCGAATACAACCCGCGCGGCCTGCGCCGCAACGGCCACGTCACCGGCGTGATGGCATGGCCCGTGGCGGCCGGGCGGCACAGGGTCACCGTGCGCTTGGCGGAAGCCGGGGGGGATGTCATCAGCGAGTATACCGAGGAACGAGCGTTCCAACCCGGGAACGTCTGGATGTTGGACCTCGCCTACCCGAATGCGCGTTGGAGGGGATGGCCGTGACATGGTGGCGCACCAACTGGGCCTGGCGGAACGCGGGCACTCTGGGCACACTGAGCATGCTGGCCCTGTTGGTCAGCGGAGTCTATCTGCTGGCCGTCTACCGGGTCTCGGTCAATCCTTATTCTAATGTCACCGCGACTCTGGACCAGAACTTTCTTGGGCGTATCATGCGCTCCTTCCACCGTTACGCCGCCGACGCCCTGCTGCTGTTCACCATCTTGCACGCGGTGCGCGAGGCGGCGGCCGGGCGCTACCACGGCCGCGCGCGGTTGAGCTGGATGACGGGAGTCTGGGCCACCGTGGTCATCCTGGTGATCGGGGTTCTCGGGTACATCCTGCCCTGGGACCGGCTGGCCCACTTCCTCCTCGCGTCCCTGACCCGGCTGTTTGACGGATGGCCCATCTTCGTCGAACCGCCTTCGCGAGTGCTCCTACCGGAGCTTATTACTCCATGGCTGTTCTTTTTTGCCTATTTGGGCCATATCATGCTCACCCTGTGGCTGGTCGTCCTGCTGGTGGTCCACGTTATCCGCTTCCCGCGGCTGCGCCTCTGGCCGGAACGCGGCCTCAGCTACGCCTTCCTCGCGGCGCTCCTCGGGCTGTCGATCACCTTCCCGGTGACCAGCCAGGGGCCGGTGGAGCCGGGGGTCATTCCCAAAACGTTGTTGATCGACCGCTTTTACCTCTTCTGGCTCCCCTGGGTGGAACACGTCAGCCCGGCGCTGGCGACGGGGGCGTTCGTGGGGATCGTGACCATTTTGACACTGGTGCCATTCCTGATACGGCGCCGTTCTCCCGATGCCCGGCACCCCGCCTCAAGCGACTCGGTCACCGCCAGCGAGGAAGAGTAAGAGCTTATATGCCGCTCCAGATGCGGCTCAACTCCTCAGGACTGACCTGGAGCAGGTCGACCCGGTAGCGGACCCGTCCGGACCGATCCACCAGGAAGCCCACCGTATCATGCGACAAGGTGCGCGTCACCGGATCCTCCCCTCCAGCCGCAACGCGGTAGTCCCGGAGCACCGCTCCGATGGCCGCCGGCTGTTCGGTGAGCAAGCTCCATCTGGGCGCCTGCACCTTCCAGGCCGTCATCTGCCCGCGCAACCGTTCCGGCGTGTCCCGCCCCGGGTTGACGGTCACCACCACCACCCGCGCATCGCTGGAGGAGCCCATCCGCTCAAGCGCCTGCTTCACCCGGCTGACCACCGCGGGACAAGCATCCGGACAGTCGGTGTACAGGAAGGTCAGGAGGGTGGGCTGGCCGCGCAGGAGCCTGCCTGAATCCGCCACCCGGCCGTCCTGGTCGATGAGGCGGAAACCGGGGGCGGCGTACGGCTCCACCGGCGTCACCCCTACCTTGCCGCCGGCCGCCGGCGAGAACACGAGCGGCACCGCGGCGGTCAGCAACACGAACGCGGCCAGGACCAGCGCACCGCCACGGCCGGTGCGGGCCCGCAGGGCGCGAAGGAAACAACCGACTTCATGAGGCCACAGAGCCCAGATGGTCACCGTAAACGCCACGGCAACCGCGACATTGGCGATGGGATACTGCCAGCGGTATCCTCCGGTGGCGGCGTCCCACCCAAGGCAGTAGAGGCGCAACTGCGCCCAGAAGCTGGCGGGATCGTCGGCCACCGACGGCCACAGGTCCGGAACTACCAGGGCCAGGAAGTAAGAAACCAGGGTTACCGCCCAAACCAGCAAAAGGAAGACGACCGGCCACCATCCGGCGGTCAGCACCAGTTCCAGGCGCTTGAGGGTAAGCTGAACATTGCTCATACTTGTCACCAGCCCATGAGCAGCGGCGGGGGTATCGCCCCCCGCCGCGCCATGTGAACCTATTTCACCCACCAGGTCCCGGCCAGGTACTTCAGGTTGGTAAAGAAGAGCACGATGAACGTGGCCAGGAAGATGAGCGCCAGAGTCAAGGCCCCGGGCGTACCGGGTTCCTCGTGCGGGTTATGCATCTTGATCAACCCCTTCGGTACCCCGCCAGGACTTGGGTCTTCGCGGGGACCCCCGTTATTTTCGATGCCGCCGCTGTCAGGCCGCGTAGTCCTTGTCGGCCGGCGGCGCGATCGGGAAGGTGATCTTGCTCGGCTGATCCAGCGGGCGGCCGAAGAAGACCGAGACGACGGCGATCAGCACGAAGATCGCCCCGCCGATCACGGAGATCACGCCGAAGAATTCCGCGATCGACAGCGCCATTATTGCCGTCGGGTCGAACGCATGCCCGAAAGGCATCCCGCCGAAGGCGATGTCCGAGTGGCGGCGCGGGATGCCGTAGCCGCCGGCCATCATCAGGAAGGCGGCCAGCCCGTAGGTGCCGATGCTGAACAGCCACGGCTGGAGCCGCGCCAGCCCGGGGAACGCGATCTGCTTCCGGAAGATGAGCGGGACGACGTAGTAGGTCAGGCCCATGAAGGCCATCGTCGTTCCCGCCACGACCGTGCCGTGGAAGTGGCCCGGGATGGCGATGGTGTTGTGCCGCACGATGTTGACCTGCTCCAACCCGTAGACGACCCCGGAGATGCCGC
>DYIH01000154.1 GCA_020723785.1 Thermaerobacter marianensis | reverse complement strand
GGGCTGGAGCGCCGCGACGAGATCCTGCGCTACCAGCGGATGCTGGCCGAGTTCGGCATCACCCTGCAGGAACTGGCTCGGATCAGCCCCAGGCACCGGGACGCCCGCGAGGGGGCCCAGATGGTGGCCAGGCGGATCGCCGCCAACGCGGCCTACGTCTCGCATCTGCGCTCGACCCGGTCCCTGCCCCTGCGGGAATTGGAGCGGGAGGGGCTTCCGGTGAGCCGCAAGACGATGGAACGCAACCGCAAATACATAATTGCCGTAACCCTGATTTTGGTAGGAGATTTCGCCCACCTGAAATCGTACATCGGCGGCGAGGGGGGGTGTGCCGGGTGACCAAGGGGGCCGAAGGACAGGAACGCGGTTTGATCATGGAGATCGCCGGGGACCAGGCGGTGGTGCTGACCCCCGCGGGCGAGTTCCGCCGCGTGCCCCTGGACCGGCCCGGCCGTTCCATCGGCGAGGAGATGCCATTGTCCCTGCCGGCGCCGGCGGCGCTGCCGGCCTGGTGGAACTCCTTCCTGCGCCCCGTCACCGTGGCCGTGGCCGCCGCGGCCGTATTGCTGTTGTTCGTGGTCCCGTCCTTCTTCCGCCAGGGCTTCCCCGGCCAGGACGAGGTGGCCGGCCGGGGCGGCGAGACGCTGGTGCTGGCCTACGTGACGGTGGACATCAACCCCAGCGTGGAGCTGGGCCTCGACGCCGCCGGGCGGGTGGTGACGGCCCGCGCTCTCAACGCCAGCGCCGAGGACCTGCTGCGGGATGTCGCGTACGCCGGGCGCCCGGTGGACGAGGTCCTCGACGGCCTGGCCGGCGCCGCCGTGCGCAAGGGCTACCTGGCGCGGGGCCGGGAGAACGCCGTCGTCATCGCCGCCGTGCCCGCCGCCGCGGACCGGCCCGTGCCGCCGGGCGTGCGCCGGCGGGTGGCTGCCGGGCAGGACCGGGTGCGACGAGTCATCGAGCGGCAGCGCCTGCAGGCCGAGGTCGGCGTCCTCCAGGCCGCCAAGCCGGAAATCAAGGAGTCGGCGGCGGCCGCCGGCCTCTCCGTCGGCAAGTACCTGATTTACCTGGAATTGCAGAAGGCCGGGGTCGCGGCGACCCCCGAGGAGTTGCGCACCGCCCCCGTCGGGCGTTTCCTCAAGGAGAAGGGCGTGCAGCCGGGTGAGATCATCCGGCGAGCCGAGGTGGAGGAAGACTTCGAAGGGTTGGCGGAAAGGTTCGGGCCTCCCAAGGGGCGCGGCCGTCCCGACCGCGGCCCGGGTCGGGGGCCGGCCCCGCTGCCGGACGGCGGGCCGGCGGACGAGGAGCGGCCCGGTGAGCGCGAACTCCGGCGGGGCGGCGTCCCGGACGGCGGCGCGGGTGACGGCCGGCGGGGCGGCGACCGGGAGTTGGACCGTGAAAGCGGGCGCCGCGACGGCGAAGACCGGCGTCCCGGCCCCGGGCTGAACCGCGGCGGGCCGCCGGGTGCCGCGGACGAGGGACGCGGCCCGTGGGGCGCCGAGCCGGATGGCGGGGCCCGGCGGGGGGACGGCGGCCTGTCACCGGATGGGCGTGGGGACGGCCGGGAGAAGCGGTCGGACGAGGAGCGCCGCCGGGAGGAGGAGCTGCGCCGTCGGGAGGAGGAACGCCGCCGGGAGGAGGAGCGGCGGAAGCGCGCAGAGGAAGTGCGGAAAAAGATGAAGGAGCGCGTTGATCATGAAGGGACCGCCGGCGGCGGGGAGGGCGGCGGGGACGACCTGAAGGGCGATTGAGGCGGTCCGCCGGGATTGCCGGTTCGGCGGTGATGCATTACAATTCCCCCTGGACGGCCTGTCCGGGGGGTTACTGTTTGCGCATCGAGGATTTCGATTACGACTTGCCGGAGGATCGGATCGCCCAGACTCCCCTCGAACCCCGGGATGCCTCCCGCCTTCTGGTCCTCTCCCGCACCGACGGCCGCATCGCCCACCGGACGTTCCGCGATCTGCTCGAATTGCTGCGGCCCGGCGACTGCCTCGTCCTCAACGACAGCCGCGTCCTGCCCGCCCGCCTGGTCGGCCGGCGCCCCGGCGGCGGCCGGGCGGAGGTCCTGCTGTTGCGCCGGAGCGCGACCGGCGGCGGGGCGGAGGTCTGGGAGGCCCTGGTCAGGCCGGCCCGGCGGCTGCGTCCCGGCGCAAGCGTTCTGTTCGGCGAAGGCGACGGCGCGCTGACCGCCACCGTCCTGGAGCGCGGGAAGGGCGGAGAGGCGGTCCTGCGGCTGTCGCCGGCCGGCGGGACGGCATCTGCCCAATCGGCGGATGGCACGGCGGGGGAGACGTCAGACGCGGCGGGGCGCGTCGATCGACTGCTGCGGCGGCTGGGGCGGGCGCCGTTGCCCCCGTACATCCGGGCGCCCCTGGCCGACCCGGAACGCTATCAGACGGTGTACGCCTGCGAGGAGGGCTCGGCGGCCGCTCCCACGGCCGGCCTCCACTTCACCCCGGAGTTGCTGGCCGCGATCCAGGACCGCGGCGTGGCCGTCGCCCGGCTGACGTTGCACGTCGGGCTGGACACCTTCCGGCCGGTGCAGGTGGAACGGCTCGCCGATCACCGCATGCACGCCGAGTTCTACCGCCTGCCGGAGGAGGCGGCGGCGCTGGTCAACGCCACGCGGGCGCGCGGCGGCCGGGTGGTCGCCGTGGGCACGACGGCGGTCCGCGTCCTGGAAACCTGCGCGGCGGGCGGGGGGGTGCGCGCCGGGGAGGGGTGGACCGACCTATTCATCTTCCCAGGATACCGGTTTCAGGCCGTCGATGCACTCCTGACCAACTTCCACCTGCCCCGTTCCACCCTGCTCATGCTGGTGGCCGCCTTCGCCGGGCGGGAGGCGGTGCTGGCTGCGTACGAGGAAGCGGTACGGGAGGGTTACCGATTCTACAGCTTCGGCGATGCCATGCTGATCCTGTGAGGCACCCTTCCCTCGCGTCCCCATCGCCTCAACTCCCGCACCCTTCGGGAGCAATGGCTGAGGTTCAACGGGCCGCCCGGGAAACAGTGCCTCGAGGAGGATTACCGTTGCCACCGGCTTTCCGCGTCACCGCTCATGATCCGGCCTCCCGCGCCCGCGCCGGCGTGCTGACGATGGCGCGCGGGCGGGTGGAGACGCCGGCCTTCATGCCCGTCGGGACCCAGGCCACGGTCAAGACGATGACCGCCGGCGAGGTGTGGGACCTGGGCGCCCGCGTGCTGCTGGCCAACACCTACCACCTCCACCTGCGGCCCGGCGACGACCTCATCCGGGAGGCCGGGGGGCTGCACCGCTTCATGAACTGGCCGGGCCTGCTCCTCACCGACAGCGGCGGCTTTCAGGTCTTCAGCCTCGCCGGATTGCGGAAACTCAGCGAGGACGGCGTCACCTTCCGCTCCCACCTGGACGGCTCCAGCCACCACCTGACGCCGGAACGGGTCGTCGCCATCCAGGAGAACCTGGGTGCCGACATCATCATGCCCCTCGACGTTTGCCCTCCCTACCCGGCGTCCTATGAGGACGTGGCCGAGGCGGTGCGCCTGACCCAGGCCTGGGCCGAGCGCAGCCTTGCCGCCCGCACCCGCGCCGACCAGGCCCTCTTCGGCATCGTCCAGGGGGGTGTCCACGCCGGCCTGCGGCGGCGCAGCGCCGAAGGGCTCGTGGCCCTGGACCTGCCCGGCTACGCCGTCGGCGGCCTCAGCGTCGGCGAGCCGGCCGGACTGCTGGCCGCGACCCTCGACACGGCGGTGCCTCTCCTCCCCGAGGACCGGCCCCGCTACCTGATGGGCGTCGGCAGCCCGGACCTGATCCTGGAAGCCGTCTGGCGGGGCGTGGACCTGTTCGACTGCGTCATGCCCACCCGCCTGGCCCGGACCGGCACCATTTGGACCCGGGAGGGCCGCCTCAACCTGCGCAACGCCCGCTTCGCCCGCGACTTCGGCCCGCTGGAGGAGGGCTGCGGCTGCCCAGCCTGCCGCACGGCCTCCCGCGCCTACGTCCGCCACCTGGTCAAGGCGGGGGAGATCCTGGGTCTGCGCCTGTGCACCTGGCACAACCTGCACTTCCTCCTGCGCTTCATGGAGGAGCTGCGGGCGGCCATCACCGCCGGGCGGCTGGCCGGGTTCCGGCGCGAGTTCCTGGAACGGCCGAGGCGCTTTTGATCATGCTTGGTGCGGGTTTAATTTTTCTTGGGGTTTGGCGATAGAGTACCTGGGAAGATTGTTATTTCCTTGCGCCGGATGGGTGCGCTCGCGCCAATTGTCTCTGAACGGATCGAGAGAGGTTGTCCGGCGGCATGGGACGAACCCCCTCGGTGTCTCTTCGCGCCCAGCCGGGCAAGTGCCAGGCAATGAAATTCGCAAAGGGGACCGCAGTAAGATGCCGGTTTTCACATGGGCCGACGAATACAGCGTCAACGTCCCGGAGATCGATGCCCAGCACAAGAAGCTCATGGACATGATCAACCGTCTATACGAGGCCATGGAGAATGGTTGCGGCTCACAGGTCGTGGGGCAGATCCTGGACGACCTGGTGGTCTATACTCAAAACCACTTCACTTATGACCCGAGTTCGACAGTTCTGGGGCACATTTGAGACCTGCGATCGCGTAATATCAA
>DYIH01000153.1 GCA_020723785.1 Thermaerobacter marianensis | reverse complement strand
GGTACCGGCGATCTTGATCTGCATGGGCTACACCCCGCCGCGCAGCCTGATCTCCCGCACCAGGTGCGGCGCCGTGGCCTGGGCGATCACGCGGCCGTCCAGGAGGACCGAGACGTTGATGGGGCCGGCGAATGCGCCGGCGCGGTCCAGGGGCACCACGGCCTCCCGGCCCCGCTCACCGACGACGGCCAACGTCGGGCGCGTGACGATGCCTCCCTCGGCCAGGAAGGGAATGATGTCCTGCAGCGCTTTCCAGATGACGCCGATGTCCAGATCGGGTATCTGGATGCCGAGCGGGCCCTCATGCCATCGCAGCCGGAACGACGGCAGCGGGATCTGGACGCTGCCGATCCCACGGGCAAACGCCTGCATGAGGTTCCTGCCCCATTCCCAGGCGCTCTCGGCCAGCCCCCGGAACCAGTCCCACAGCGGCGTCAGGGCGGCGATCACCCGGTCCTTCAGCGAGAGAGCCAGGCCGGCTACCGTGTCGGCGATCCTGGCCCAGATCGTCGAGGCAGCCGTGGCGATGCCGTTCCACGCCTGCCCCAGGAACCCGCTGATCGCGTTCCAGGCGGCCGTGGTCGCCTGACTGATCCTGTCCCAGTTCTTGACGATCAGGAGAATCAGGATGCCCAGCCCCCCGGTGAAGACCACCAACAGCGTTTCCCACCACTTGTCCAGCCACGACTTGATTGCATCCCACACCTTCACGGTCGCATCCCGGATGCTGGCCCAGGTTGAAGTAAGCCAGTCCCTGATGGCGCCGACGGCCTCGGTCGTTGCATCGGACACGCCCTGCCAGAGATTCTGGAAAAAGCCCACGATACCATCCCAGTTCTTATAGATCAGATAGGCCAGGCCGGCCACGGCCGCCCCTATGGCCATGAACGGCAGAAGCGGCGCGGTGGCCGCGATGATCCCTGAGGCCAAGGCGTACAGGGCCGGCACCAGGGCGCCGGCGATGGCCCCGGCGACGAGGACCAGCTTCTGCTCCAGTACGGGCGGCACGAGCTCCGCCAGGGCGCCGCGCAGTCCCTTCTCCTGCAACAGACTCGCCAGGCTGCTCAGCGCCTCGATGGCCCCGGCCAGCTTGGGCTTGAGGTCGAACGCCTTGATGATCTCCTTGCCGAGCACGCGGAGAACGCCGGTCACGTTGTCCTTCGCCGTGGACCACATGCCCATGAGGGTCTGCGACTGCTGGGCCATCATGTCGGGGAATTTCTCGTTCATCCCCTGGACCAGGGCGCTGATGGCCACAGCCGCCGGGATACCCTCCTTCTCGGCCTTTTGCATGGCTGTGGGAATGTCGGTCCCGATGGCTTTGGCGAGCATCTCCCAGGCCGGGATGCCGACCTCGGCGAGCTGCATCATCTCCTCGGCCGAGACCTTGCCCTTGGCCCGCATCTGGCCAAGCGCCCTTGTCACCCGCTCGATCTCGAAGGCGCCGCCGCCGAGACCGGCCACAGCGTTGCCGACTGCGGTCAGGGTGGGGATGACGTCCTCAGCCGCAAAGCCAAAGGCGAGAAACTGGCGGGCGGAGTCCTGGAGGCCCTTGAACTCGAACGGCGTCCGGGCCGCGAAGTCCCACAACTGGCGAAGGAATGTGTCGGCCCTCTCGGCCGACCCGAGCATCGTGGTGAACCCGATCCGGGCCTGCTCCATGTCGGCGGCGAGTTTCACGCCGGCCAGGCCGGCGGCGCCAAGTCCCGCGGCGGCCCCGGTGACCGCCTTGAGGAGCGCCTGCGACCCGGCGGCGGCCCGCTCCATCGCGGCGCTCACGCGGGCGCCGACGGCCGCAGCCCTGGCCTCCATCTCCCGGCCCGCTGCCACGATCTGCGACTCGGCGTGGCGCAGGGCGGCGTCAAATTGATCCAGCTTCAATCCAAGCTCGGCCCAGATCGTCCCGAGGTTCATTTACAACACCCCGTTTGGTGGTAAACTAAAACTTGTCCAAACTTTGGGAGGTGGTGACGTGAAGAATAAGTCCTTCCTGGTAGTGCTTCTGGCAATACTCCTGATCAGCCTTGCCGCAGGTTCGGCCGTCGGCGCACCGCAACCGATCCAGGTATTCGTCGACGGCAGAGCGCTCGCCTTCGACGTGCCGCCCGTCGTTGTTTCCGGCCGGACCCTGGTGCCGCTCCGGGCTGTTTTCGAAGCCCTGGGCGCGGAAGTGGACTGGAACCAGGAGACGCGTACCGTCACCGCGTCCTGGCCGGGCGGCAGCCTGACCCTGCCCGTCGGGGCCCGGTCTGCTAGAGTCGGCGGCGCGGAGCGGCTCCTGGACGTGCCGGCACAGATCGTCGGCGGCCGTATGCTCGTGCCCCTGCGCTTCGTCGCCGAGGCGATGGGCGCCCAGGTTGGCTGGTACCCGGCAAGCCGGGCCATCACCATCAATAAACCGCCGAAGCCTCTGCTTGAGGCCACGGTAACCCGCGTCGTGGACGGCGATACCGTGGAGGTTGCCCTTGCTGGCGGGCGCGCCGAGAAGATGCGGCTGATCGGCGTGGACACGCCCGAGACCATTCACCCGACCCGGGGCGAGGAGCCCTACGGCCGCGAGGCGTCGGACTTCACCAAGGCGCGGCTGACCGGCCGGAAGGTGCTCCTGGAGACAGACGTGGAGGAGCGGGACCGGTACGGCAGGCTGCTGGCGTACCTCTACCTGCCGGACGGGACGATGTTCAACGCGACTCTCGTGGCCGAAGGATACGCGCAAACCATGACCATCCCACCCAACGTCCGCTATGTCGAGGTATTCCGCGCTCTCCAGGCCGGCGCCCGCGACGGCGGCCGCGGGCTGTGGGGCCTTCCTGAAAGCCAAGCGCCAGATGTCAAGCCGCCTTCTGACAAGGGCTCATTCCCGCCTGACGCCGACGGTAACTGCATCAAGGACGGCCGGGAGAACATCAAGGGCAACCGCGACAGCATGGTCTACCACGTTCCCGGCGGACGGTTTTACGATCAAACGCGGGCCGAGGAATGCTTCACGACCGAGGAGGCGGCCCAGGCCGCCGGCTACCGGAGGTCTGAACGCTAGAGCCCATCGTCGTCGAACTTGACACCTTGGGTTGCGTCCCTCCTCCACCGCAGGACGAGGTCCGCAGCTGCCTCGTCGAGCAAAAACGCCTCCAGCCCAGTCAGCCCCGCGAGATAGCTTGACGGGGCTTTCTGCCACGTGACCGCCACCGCGACCAGCCGCTCAAACCCCTTGCTCGCCGCGAAAGGACCGCATCTCCGCGATACCTCCCATGACGTGGTTCAGGATCGCCAGCTTCTGCTGCAGGGTGAGGGGCGCGACGGCGTAGATCTGCTCGTAGGTCGGCTCCGCCAGCGCCTCCTTCGCCACGGCCTCCAGCACGGGCGCCAGGCGACCGAAGTCGATGGAGGCCTCCGGCTTCTCCCCCGCCTTCTCCCTCGCCGCCGCCAGGAGAGGGTTGCCGATGCCGGCCTCGAGGAGATGCGGCGTCAGGTCCACCAGCCTGACCGCCACGCGGATCGTGGCCCCCGGCCTGAAGCCTGGGATCTCGATCACCTGCGGCGCCGCCTGCGCTCGGATCTCCTCCAGGTTGGTCACATTCAAGTCGATCATGCTCGCCGCCCCCTCCTTGGCCGGGCCGATTGGGCGTCTGAAAGCTCTGCCGTCGGCGTCTGGATCACCGCTTCGCTGGCCTGGACCTCGGCCTCGGACTTCTCGACGATCACTCCGTCATTCGGCGCGAAATACCGGCACTCCCACTCCTGCCGCGCCCCGTCCTCGGTGAACCGCCGGGCCGGGATGTCCGGATGGCATTTCACCGCCGGCAGCATGGAGAGGTCGGTGCCCTTGGCCCACGGAAAGCGGGCGCAGTCGATGCACCTCGGCATTCAGATCACCTCATCACTGGAGTTCGGTCGGCAAGGTGCTGACGAACTCCTTCTTGTACACGCCCGCCGTCAAGTTCGGATTCTCTACGGCAACAATCTTGAACTCTGCCGAGGACCACTCGGCATCGGCGATATTGAAGCCCGAGAGGTAGCCGCGGCAGAAGTAGAACGTGTACCGCATGTAGCCCTCGCCGGCGCCGCGGCCGTCGTGGCTCCGCTGGTAGACCTCCACCTGGAACACCGGGCGCGGCTGTTGGTCTGCAACTGTTGGCGCCTCCCAGCCGACGACCCGCGTGTCGGCGCCCTCGGCCACCTCGATGAGCGTCCCGCCCTCGATGAGCTTCACGGCGTGGGCGTCGAACCGGGCGTCCTTGAGGGTCAGGTTGACCCCCACCGTCACGTCGTCGTCCGCCACGTAGGCCAGCACCTTGCCTCCGCCGTGCAGGGCGCCCTTCTCGCCCTCGACGACCTCCCGCTCGTAGGGGGCCTCCTGGGCCGTCTTCATGCCCACTTTCGTGGGGGTCACCGGCATCGTGCCGTCCTGGTTCAGGCCGGTGATGACGGCGCCAACGATGCCACGGAGATACCCCCGCTTGTTCTGCGGCAGCTGAGCCATCCCTTACCTCTCCCCCTTCCTGCCAGCCCGCGAGCCTTCCGCCGGGGCCGGCGGCTTTTCGATGTAGCCGTTCCTCTCCGCCGCCCGGGCCAGGCTCTGGGGCAGGGGCGGCGCGTCCTCGCCGGCCACCAGCCGG
>DYIH01000152.1 GCA_020723785.1 Thermaerobacter marianensis | reverse complement strand
CTGAGTGCGCAGGGCCAGCCGGGCCGACTCCTCGGTGGGCAGGCCCAGGGCCTCGTTGCGGGCGTTGGTGTGCAGGGACTGGGTCCCCCCCAGGACGGCCGCCAGGGCCTCCAGGGCCACCCGTACCACGTTGTTCTCCGGCTGCTGGGCCGTCAGGGTCGAGCCGGAGGTCTGGGTGTGGAAGCGGAGCATCAGCGACCGCGGGTCGCGGGCGCCGAACCGTTCCCGCATGATCCGCGCCCACAGCCGCCGCGCCGCGCGGAACTTGGCGGCCTCCTCGAAGAGGTCCATGTGGGCGGCGAAGAAGAAGGACAGGCGCGGCGCGAAGTCGTCGACGGCCAGGCCGGCGGCCAGGACGGCCTCGACGTAGGCGACGGCGTTGGCCAGGGTGAAGGCCACCTCCTGCACGGCGGTGCAGCCGGCCTCGCGCATGTGGTAGCCGGAGATGCTGATCGGGTTCCAGCGCGGCAGGCGGCGGGCGCACCAGGTGATGACGTCGGTCGTCAGGCGCAGCGACGGCTCCGGCGGGAAGATGTAGGTGCCGCGGGCGGCGTATTCCTTGAGGATGTCGTTCTGAACAGTGCCGGAGAGGCGCTCCGGCGCCACCCCCTGCCGCTCGGCCACGGCCACGACCATGGCCAGCAGCACCGCCGCCGGGGCGTTGATGGTCATCGAGACGCTGACCCGGTCCAGGGGGATGCCGTCGAAGAGGGCTTCCACGTCCTCCAGGGAATCGATGGCCACGCCGACCCGCCCCACCTCGCCCCTGGCCATCGGGTGATCCGAGTCGTAGCCGACCTGGGTCGGCAGGTCGAAGGCGACGGAAAGCCCCGTCTGCCCCTGCTCCAGGAGGAACCTGTACCGGCGGTTGGACTCCTCGGCGGTGGCAAATCCGGCATACTGGCGCATCGTCCACAGCCGCGTCCGGTACATCTCCCGGTGGATGCCCCGGGTGAACGGGTACTCGCCGGGCGCGCCCAGGTCGCGGGCCGGGTCCCAGCCGGCCAGGTCACCGGGGCCGTAGACCGGCTCGACGGGCAGGCCGGAGCCGGTGCGGAAGGCCTCCCGGCCGGCACCGTCAGACCCCGTCCGGCCACCGCCGCCCCCGCACCCGCTGTCACGCGTGCCGACCACTCGGGCACCCCCTCCCGCGACACGGTATCCGGATAGAAAAAAGACCGGCTCCGCTGCGAACCGGCCGCCGGGCCGGCTTCATTATAACCCCCGGACAGGTTTTTGGCCAAGCTCACCCCTCGGAAGCATCCGCGTAATGGACGGCTCGCGTGACACATTAGACGACGCGCCGGGGGGACGTCGCCCTGCAGGATGACATCACGGCAACACCCGCAGCCGGCCGTAAGCCGTGTGTTTTTTACTCCTGGAGGCTCCTCCATTATACACCGAAATTTCCTTGCGAATCTGATACCATCCAGGCTGTATATTTTTTGGCAAGCGAATTCTTTGCGGCCATCCCAGGTTAAGATCGACAATAGCTACCCTGGCAGGGTACGGGTGTGCAGAGGGCAAGTTGCTGCCGTAAGCCGCGAGGAGCAAATACTCTGTCACCCAGCTATTGCCGTACCAGCGCTCCAGATATGAATCAACCCCCCCTGTGATCTTCATCGAACTTACCGGCGGCTGACCATCAACGGTAAAAGTTATCTCTTCCCACCCACGGACTTCCGTTCTAGACGGGATGAGGCGAAGGAGACCCTCCTCGGCGGGGTCTGCTGGCGGCGGTTCGGGTTCCCGGGCGAAGGGTGGCACCTTTTCAGACCTGGCGCTTGGTGATGGGGCACCTTTCCCAGAGCCTCCGCACCCGCTTGCAATAAGGATGACAGCAACAATAACCGTGGCAGCGATGACCATCCCCACAGGAACCATCCCCTATGCAAGATCGTACACAAACCATGGCCCGGGTGTCTCAACAGGTTGTGGTAAGGGAGGGAACCGGCTTTTCGCCACCGGCCCCCCCTTGGCTAGCAACCGAAGCTGGGCTCGCAGACCATCCCCAACCCTGGCCGTGCTTGTGGCGGTGATGCGGAATCTTGGGTATGAACAGCACGATGCTGCCCGAACCCCTGGCCGGCCTGGGTTTGACCGCCTTCCCCTTCCCCAAGGCCCCGGCCACCGAACACCTCTTCCGCTGGCCGGTCCTGGACGAGGTGCTCGCGCGCCTCGCTTTCGGCTTGGCCACTCACGGCTTTGCGCTGCTCACCGGCGAGGTTGGCGCCGGCAAGTCCACCGCCCTGCGCGCCTTCTGCCACCGGTTGGACGCCACGCGCCACCCGGCTGTCTACCTGGCCGACAGCGCGCTGTCTCCACGGGAGTTCTACCGCCGCGTGCTCGACCACTTCGGCGTCTGCCCCGCCCGTACCAGGAGCAGCGCCCGCAGTTCCAGGCCCTGCTCACCGACCTGGCCACCGCCCAGCGGAAACTGCCCGTGCTGATCATCGACGAGGGGCACGAACTCTCACCCGAGATGGTCCAGGAACTGCGCTACGTCCAAAACGTCTACTGTGATGCCGAAAGCCCCTTCGCGCTCATCCTCTGCGGCCAGCCCTAGCTGCGCGGCACGCTCCGGCTCAAAGCCTTCGAGGCCGTCGCCCAGCGCATCACCGTCCGCTGCCACCTGACCGGACTGTCACTGCCCGAGATGACCAACTACGTCGGCAAGGCCCTGGCCCTGGCCCTGGCCGGCATCGACCGGCCCTTCACCGAGGCCGCCTTGGTCCTGTTGCATACCCACTCGCGCGGCCTGTTGCGCCGGGTCGGCCTGCTCGCCACCCATGCCTTGCTCAATTCGACCACATAGACCTCCACGTCGAGGTTACCCGCTTATCCTACAGCGAACTGGAAAGGACGCCGGCGGGTGAGCCCTCCATGCGGGTGCGA
Organism: Thermaerobacter marianensis; assembly: GCA_020723785.1. Lineage (GTDB taxonomy): Bacteria > Bacillota > Sulfobacillia > DYIH01 > DYIH01 > DYIH01. Next base: position 1,722 of record DYIH01000152.1, on the reverse strand, counting down.
CAACGGGTTCTGGCGGCGAGGCGGACTCAGGCCCGGCGCTTCGCCGGGGAGGGGATCGCCTGCAACGCCCAGATGACCGTCCGCCACATCGAGGAGCATTGCCGTTTGGACGCCGAAGGGCGGAAAGCGCTGCGGGGCGCCTTCGAGCGGATGGGGCTCAGCCTGCGGGGGAGGGATCGCGTCCTGAAGGTGGCGCGGACCTTGGCCGACCTGGCGGGGGAGTCGGACATCCGGGAGGAACACGTTGGCCGAGGCGGCCGGGTACCGGGAGTTGGGCCGGCCGGCTCCGGTTCCTGTCTAATCTCTAAATGTTGGAAATGTCCGTGGCGTTATGCTACGATATCACCCGTAACCGGCCGTAGGCCGTGTGTGATACATAGTAGCCCTCATATTGGTCACTGTCGTCCAAACTGAATGTCTTGCGTATCCGATACCACCCGGGCTCGAGATCATTGGGCAGGCGGATCCGTTCCGGCCCTGGACCTGAAAGTCCGAGATCTACGATAATTACTCCAGCAGGGTATGGAGACGAAGAAGGTTCCATATCGCTGCTGTAAGACGTGAGGAGCAAATATTTAGTCACCCAGCCCTTTCCATTCCAGCACTCTAGATAGGAATCAACCCCCCTGGTCACCTGCCGCCGAGTGTCGATGGTTATCGCGATTTCTTCCCCCGCTCGGATTTCTGTTTTCGATAGATTGAGGCGAAACGAACCTGCATCGTCGGGGTTCGCTTTTGGAAATTCGGATGAACAGACCAAGGGTGGCGCTTGATCAGGCTTGCTGACTGGGGATGGGTTAGCCATTGGTTGTGTCATGGGACGCATGTCCGTTTACCTCCTTTCTCTGCCAGCCCCGCTGCAACCACTTGCAATCAGGATGATGGTACCTACAATTACAGCTATGATGATCTGCCTCACGGGAGCATCCCTCCGTGGAACCACGCATGAACCGTGGTCCGGTTGTGTCGAATAGGTGTGTGTGGTGGGGGGAGGGTCCTGCGGTTCGCCGCAGCCCTGTCCGCCCTGGCAGGGGAGCCGGACATACAACGGGTACACGTCATCGAGGCGGCCGCATACCGGGGGTTGGACCGCCCGGTGTCTGTCTGATCACGGTACCACCTGCAACCGGCCGTAGGCCGTATGTGGCACGCTGGACTTCCCGTCCTGTACCCTGAATGCCTTGCGGATCTGATACCACCCCGGTTTGAGATCACCGGGTAAACGGATCCTTTCCGGTCCTGGTCCTGGTATGCCGATGAGTGGATATCCTACATCGCCAGGATATGGATGTGCAGTGGGTCCCTTGTCGCTGAAATGAGTCGAAACGAGTAAATAGTTGGTCAACCAAACCTTGCCGTTCCAGCACTCCAGGTAGGAATCGACCCCCCGCTCAATGCTGACCGGCTGCTGACTATCAATACTCATCGTAATCTCCTCCCCTGCCCGGACTTCGGCCCTGGATAGGGTGAGGCGAAAGGGGCCCTTCTCGCCGGGGTCTGATTCTGGCGCGTTGAACTTGCAGGTCGGGTCTGGCGCGTTTTTAGAGTCGCCGCCGGAGGATGGGGTTCGTTGCGCCGCAAGGTGGGTGTCGGTTTCCTTCCGTACATTCCCGAACCCGCCGCAACCGCTTGAAGAAAAGATGATAGCACTGATAACCATGGCTATAACTGTAGCTGCTCACGGTAATTGACCAAGGCGCAGGTCAGGATTCTCACACTCTT
>DYIH01000151.1 GCA_020723785.1 Thermaerobacter marianensis | reverse complement strand
CCCCATCGATCGTGCATTGCATGCCACCACCTCCTATATCGACTTTATTTTATCATCGACTTTTTTTTATGACAACACCGGGACGCAAATCTTAATCACAAGTTGATCCTCCATGAACGCCCCCTTAATCACCCTCCGGTAAAGTAATCCTTGGGAACAAGGCTTTTCACGAACGGAGGGACCGCCGGATGATGGATCTGCACGTCCACACCACCGCCTCCGACGGAGCGATGCACCCCATGAGAATCCTGGACGAGGCGGCGCTGCGCGACCTCAGCCTGGTGGCCATCACCGACCACGACACGACGGAGGGGCTGCGGGCCATTGCGGGAACGGAATGGGTGGGCGAGGAAGGCGGGCGCGCCGCGCTCCTGACCATTGAGGGACGCTACCTGCGCCTGCTTCCGGGCATCGAGGTATCCGCCACCCACCTTGGAACGGGCCGGGGCGTGCACATCCTGGGTTACGGCATCGACATCGGCGCGCCGGTCCTCGAAGAGGTCCTGGCGCCCGTGCGCGCGCGGCGCACGCACTACGCCGAAACGATCGTCCACCGGTTGGCGGAGGTCGGCATCCGGATCACCTGGGACGAGGTGCTGGCCCAGGCCGGCGGGAGCACGGCCGTATACAAGACCCACATCCTGGCCGCCCTGTGGGAAAAGGGCTATGTGCGCAGCTGGAGCCAGGCGCCCAACGTGTTCCGGCGGCTCTTCGGTCCCGGCGGACCGGGCCACGTCCCGGAAACCTCCCTGGAGGTGCGCCTGGCCATCGAACTGATCCTCTCGGCCGGCGGTATCCCGGTCGTCGCCCACCCGGGCGCCAGCGGGATACTGGACCTCCTGCCGCAACTGGTGGATTGGGGCATCCAGGGCATCGAGGCCCATCACCCGGACCACGCGCCGGCCACGGCCGACGCCTGCGAGCGCTTCGGCCGCGAACGGGGGATCTGGATCACCGGCGGCAGCGACTACCATGGCGGTAACGGCCGCTACTACAAGGAAGTGGACGGCCCCCTCGGCGGCGTGCCGGCATCCACCGGCCTGCCCGCCCGGCTGCCGGGAGCCCGCCAACCCTCACTCCACTTTTAATTTAACGGAAACTTGCTGAGGAGGCAGGCTGACGATGGGACCGCAAGCCCACAAACGGCATGAGTTGGCGCAAATCATCGCCGACGGAGGAATCCGCACCCTGCTGCAACCGATTGTTTGCCTCCGCACGGCCCGCGTCATCGGCTTCGAGGCCCTCAGTCGGGGGCCTGCCGGCGGTTGTCTGGAAAACCCCGTGGCTCTCTTCGACTTTGCGGAGGCCTCCGGTTTCCTGGTCGCCTTGGAACGCTTGTGTCGCACCAAGGCCCTGCAGGCCAAGAAGGCGCTCATCCCCCCGGGGACCATCCTGTCCTTGAACATCGACCCGCGCGTCATCGTCGATCCCCAGTTCCGCAGCGGCATAACCCGTTTGCTGCTGATACACCTGGATATCGACCCCGGAGACATCGTCCTGGAAATTACCGAGCGGGCGGCGATCGACGATTTCCGGACCTTCCTGGCGGCCCTTCAACACTATCGCCAGCAGGGGTTCCGCATCGCCATCGACGACGTCGGCGCCGGGTATGCCAGCCTGCGCACCGTCATCGAAACCAGGCCGCACCTGCTCAAGATCGACGCCTCCCTGGTGCGCGGAGCGGCCGAGGATCCCCTCAGAAGGGAGGTCCTCACCGCCCTGGCCGGCTTTTCCCATCGCATCGGCACGAAGGTGGTCGCCGAGGGCGTGGAAACGGCGGAAGACCTGGACCTGCTGTGCCGGTTGGACATCGACTACGCCCAGGGCTATTTCCTGGCACGTCCGGCAGAGCGACCGGGGATGATCGACAACGTCGCCCAGTCCATTATCCGGGAAGCCGGTTCCCGGTCCAAAAACCGGCACGCCATCCTCATCTTTCGAGTCGGTAACCGAAGCCGCGTACCGTCTTGATCAGCCGCGGTCTGGCCGGGTCGTCCTCGACCTTTTCCCGCAGGTGCCGGACGTGGACGTCCACCACGCGGGCCTCGCCGAAGTAGTCGTGGCCCCAGACCCGCTCCAGGATCTGCTCCCGGCTCAGGGTGCGGCCCGGGTTGCGGGCCAGCAGGGCCAGCACGTCGAATTCCCGCCGCGTCAGGTTGAGCGGACGCCCGCCCCGCCGGACCTGGCAGGCCGCCAGGTCCACGGAGAGGCTGCCGACCTCGATGACACCGGACGCCTCCGGCTCCCGCAACTCGGCGGCCCGGCGCAGGACCGCCTTGGCGCGGGCGACCAGTTCCCGGGGGCTGAAGGGCTTGGTGACGTAGTCGTCGGCACCCAGCTCCAAGCCTATCACGCGGTCCACCTCGTCGTCCCGGGCGGTGAGAAAGATCACCGGGGTCCTCCGGATCCGTTGCACGTCGCGATAGACCTGGAATCCGTCACCGTCGGGGAGCATGATGTCGAGGATGAGCAGGTTCACCCGTTCCTTCCCCAGGATCTCCAGACACGCGGCCGCCGTCCCGGCCCGCGTGACTTTGAAACCGGCTCGCGCCAGGTTAAAGGAGACCAGTTCTGAGATCGCTTCCTCGTCATCACAAACCAGCACTTTCGGGACCACTCGTAATCGCCCTCCTCCCCTGGCGCACAACCCGCCACCCCCGGCCGCGGTGCCTTATGGAGCCCGGCGCGCCAACCCCGGGGGCGCGGTGCCTTCCGGAGCGTTTCGTTTAGCGTCCGGTATAACTCCCGAAGGGTGTTGTACCGGACGCGGTAGAAACGCGCAGGAAGGCACCGCCGCCCTACCCGAAGCGCCCGGTGATGTAATCCTCGGTGCGCCGGTCGCGGGGCCTGGTGAACAATTCCTGGGTCGGCCCCTGCTCCACCAGTTCCCCGTTCAGGAAGAAGGCAGTCTGTTCAGAGACACGGGCCGCCTGCTGCATGTTGTGAGTCACGATGACGATGGCGTAGCTCATCTTGATCTGGGCCAGCAGTTCCTCGATCTTGAGCGTGGACAGCGGGTCCAGGGCCGAGGCCGGCTCGTCAAGCAGGAGCACCTCCGGCTCCACCGCCAGGGCGCGGGCGATGCACAGGCGCTGCTGTTGGCCACCGGAGAGGCTGGTCGCCGGCGCCCGCAGCCGGTCTTTGACCTCGTCCCACAACGCGGCCTGCCGCAGGCTCCGTTCGACCACGTCCCGGGTCTCCTGGCGCGAGAGGCGCCGGCTGCCGAAACGCATACCGGCCACGACATTGTCAAAGATGGACATGGTGGGAAACGGATTCGGCTTCTGGAAGACCATGCCCACTCGGCGGCGCACCTGCACCGGGTCCACCCTCGGACCGTAGATCTCCGCTCCGTTCAGCCACACCCGTCCCTCCACCCGTGCCCCCGGCACCAGTTCGTGCAGCCGGTTCAGACAGCGGATGAAGGTCGACTTGCCGCATCCCGACGGACCGATGATGGCCGTGATGGAACGAGGCGGCATATTCAGGTTGATGTCCGCCAGGATGCGATTCCGCCCGAACCAGGCCGCCAGGCGCTCCACGGCGATCCCTCCCGCAACCGCCTCACCTGCCGTTTCCTCGGCACGGGAAGCGTTACCCGTGGCGCTGGCTGTAATACCCAGGCTGGCCACCGCGGCAGCTTCCTGCCCCATCGTTTCTCCCGACATACCCGCTCACCTCCAGGCGCCCGTACCGGCCTGCCGGCCGATCAGGCGCGCTATGATGCTGATGATCAGAACCATTCCAACCAGGACCAGCGCCCCCGCCCAGGCCTGCCGGTGCCAGTCGTCGAACGGCGCGATGGCGTAGGTGAAGATCTGCACCGGCAGGGTGGCGATGGGCTGGTCCAGGCTCGCCGACCAGTACCGGTTGTTGAAGGCCGTGAACAGGAGCGGCGCCGTCTCCCCCGCCACCCGGGCCAGGGCCACCAGCCCGCCCGTGATCAGCCCGCCGCGGGCGGTGTGCAGGACGACGCCCGTCACCACCCGCCAGTGCGGCGCCCCCAGGGCCAGCCCCGCCTCCCGCAGGGACACCGGCACCAGCCGCAGCATCTCCTCCGTGCTGCGCGTCACAATCGGCAACATGATCACCGCCAGGGACACCCCGCCGGCCAGGGCGCTGAACTGCTTGCTGGTCAGCACCATGAGGATGTAGACGTAGATACCCACGGCGATGGACGGCACCCCGGTCAGCACGTCACAGGTGAACCGGACGACACCGCCTAGACGGTTCCGCCCGTACTCGGCCAGGTAGACCCCGGCGCCCATGCCCACCGGCACGGCGATGGCGCAGGCGATCCCCAGAACGATGAGGGTGCCGGCGATGGCGTTGGCCATCCCCCCGCCCGGCTCCCCCACCGGCTTGGGCAACTCGGTGAAGAAGGCCAAGTCCAACGCGGGTATCCCCTTGCCCCCCAGCCAGACCAGCACGGCCAGCAGGGATACGAGAGCGACCGCGGCGCAGAGGCCGGCTCCGGCCATGGCCACCGTGTTCCAGACACGCCGGCGGGCGAGACGATCAAGAGAGATCATTCACGAATCACCTCCACCCCCGTCTTCAGAACCACCCGCCAGACCAGCAGGCGGGCCAGGACGTTGACCGCCACGGCGATGCCGAAGAGCACCAGGGCCACCTCGATCAGGGCTTCCATATGCAGGGCGTCGGCCGCCTCGGTGAACTCGTTGGCGATCACCGCCGCCA
>DYIH01000150.1 GCA_020723785.1 Thermaerobacter marianensis | reverse complement strand
TCTGGGGCATCAATCCCACCGTGTCACGGATCCCGGACGCCCATTACATCTGGGAGGGCAAGTACCGGGGCTCGCGCGTGGTGACCATCTCCCCGGACTACAACCCCACGGCCAGGCAGTCGAGCCTCTGGATCCCCATCAAACCGGGGACGGACTCGTTCTTTGCCATGTCCATGATTCACGTGATCCTCGAGGAAAAGCTCTATGACGAGGAATTCATCCGCGAGCAGACTGATCTGCCCCTGCTGGTCAAGACGCGTGACGGCAAGCTCCTGCGCCAGTCGGACATGGTGCCCGGCGGCAAGGAGGACGTCTTCTACGTCTACGACGAAGCCGCTGCCCGCCCCGTGGAGGCGCCCGGGAGCAAGGGCTCGTCCGCTGCCACCCTGGACCTGGGCGGCGTCCGTCCCGCCCTCGCCGGCAGTTTCATGGTCCGGACGCCCTACGGCGAGGAGATCGAGGTCGTCCCGGCCATGGAGCTGCTGCGTCGGGAGGCGGCCAGGTTCCCGCCGGAGGAGACGCGAAGACACACCGGGATCCACCCCGACGTGATCCGCGAGGAGGCCAGGCGTTTCGCCAAGGCCCGGCGCGCCATCATCCTCATGGGTTACCGCATCCACAAGTACATGTGGGGTGTGCTGACCTGTTGGGGGGCGGCGCTGATGCTCGCTCTCACCGGTCACGCCGGCCGGCGGGGCGGCCTGGACATCGACAATGAATGGAACCTGGGGATCCCGTCGGCCGTCAGTTCTCCCAAGCCGGCCCGCTTCGGTTCGGGGAACCTGGGCGAGTGGTTCGACGGCGATATGTGGAAGGCGTTCCAGGAGCATTTCCGGGATGAGGAACTGCGGGCCAAAGCCGGCGTGAGCAAGGAGGAACTGGCCCGGTTGGCTCGGGATGCCGTGGAGAAGGAGGGGTTCGCCTATTTCGGCAAGCCCAGGGTCATGCTCCTGTTCCACGACAACAAGTTCGCGCGCAACAACGCCCAGAAGCACACCGAACAAGCGCTCCTGGACACGGTCGACCTGCTGGTGAGCGTGACCTACCGGCTCGATTCCTCCGCCAGCCTGGCCGACATCATTCTGCCTGCCGTTGCCCACTATGAGAGCTGGGATCTGCGGTTCGATCCCGGTTACAGCCGCTTCGCCAACTTCATGATCCCGCCGCCGGGTCTGAAGATACCGGGCGAGGCCAAGCCGGAGTGGGAGATCTGCAAGCTCCTGGCCGGGAAGATCCAGGCGGTGGCGCGGGCACGGGGGATCGGTCGGGTTCCGGATCCCGACTTCCAGGTGGAACGGGACCTCGGTAACATCCAAAAGGACTTCGTCACCGTGGAACCGGACAGGGAGATCCACAACGAGCGGCAGCTCCTGGAGTGGGCGATGAGCAAGATGCCCGTGGCCCAGGGCTGGACCATTGCCCGGGCCGTGCGGGAGGGCGGGTTCGTCAATCCGTCCCGGCTCGATGTCGGTCAGACGAGTCCCCTGTATCCCGACCGGCCGTTCTATCCCCTGGAGCCCCAGGTGTACCTCAAGCAGCCTTATCCGACGCAATCGGGCCGCCAGCAGTTTTACGTCGACCACGACCTGTACCTCCGGCTCGGCTGCGCGACGCCCACCGCCAGGGAGCCGGTGCGGCCGGGGACGCACCCGTTCGCCTATTGCAACCCGCACACACGGTACAGCATCCACACCACCTGGAGAACCTTGAAGTACCACCTCCGGCTGCAGCGCGGTTACCCGCATATCTGCATCAACCCCGGGGCGGCGCGCCGGAAAGGCATCCGGGACGGCGACCTGGTGCGGGTCTTCAACGAGGTGGGCGAGATGTTCGCCCGGGCCAAGCTCCACCCGGGGACGCCGCCCGACCTGGTCTGGATGGAGCATGCCTGGGAGAACTACCAGTTCAAGGGCCGCAAGGGGTACAACAACGTGGTGGCCCCCATCTTGAGCGTGCTGGAACTGGCGGGCAACTCCGGCCACATGAGCTTCAACCCCTTCTGGGACGGCAACCAGATTAAGAGCGAATCGTCCGTGGACGTCGAGAAGGTCGGGTGATGTGATTTGGGCCGCCAACTGGCCATGGTGATGGATCTCAACAAGTGCCTCGGCTGCCAGACGTGCACCGCCGCCTGCAAGACCCAATGGACCAACCGCGACGGCCGGGAATACATGTACTGGAACAACGTGGAGACCCGGCCCGGCAAGGGGTACCCGAGGGATTGGATGGAATACGGGGCCGGCTGGTCCCCGGAGGGGGCGTTGCGGATCGGCGAGTTGCCGGACATCCCCGGGGATTACGGCATCCCCTGGGATTTCGATCACGCCGCCGTGGCGGGCGGGGGCGTCCTCACCGCCGACAGCGAGCCCGAGTGGGGGCCTAACTGGGACGAGGACGTGGGCGAGGGGGAATACCCCAATGCCTATTACTTCTACCTGCCGAGGATCTGCAACCACTGCACCAAACCGGCATGCCTCTTCGCCTGCCCGAACAAGGCGATCCGCAAACGGGAGCAGGACGGCGTGGTCCTGGTGGACCTCAAGCGGTGCAAGGGAGCCATGATGTGCATCCGGGCCTGCCCTTACAAGAAGGTCTACTTCAATCCCTCCCGCGCCAGGCCGGCCGAGGGCATCCCGGGCCAGGCCGAGAAGTGCATCCTCTGCTTCCCCCGCATTGAGCGGGGCCTGCCCCCGGCCTGCGCCAGGCAGTGTGTGGGGAGGGTCCGATGGGTGAGTTACCTCGACGACCGGGAAGGCCCCGTCCACAAGCTCGTCCGGAAGTGGCGGGTGGCGCTGCCCCTCCGCCCGGACTTCGGCACACAGCCGAACGTGTACTACGTGCCGCCGCTGAGCCCGCCCAGGCTGGACGAGGAGGGCAGGCCGACCGGTGAGCCCAGGATCCCTCCGGCATATCTTAAGAAAATCTTCGGGCCGGAGGTGGAGACCGCCCTGGCCACCCTGAAGGCGGAGATGGAGAAGAAGGCCCGGGGCGAGACGTCGGAGCTGGTGGACATCCTGATCGCCTACCGGCATCAGGAGATGTTCAAACTCTAAAAGATAGGGAGGCCGGCGGACGATTGCAACGCGGCTGGCTGAAGCCGCTTCTGGCCTGGAGCGGGTTTCTCCTTCTCGCCTTGCTGGCCATCGGCGTCAACGCCCGCAAAGCCGAGACCGTGCGGGTGGGTAAGCCCCTGCCGCCGTTTTCCCTCACTTCCCTTGAGGGGACCGTGGTGACTTCGCAAGACCTGCGCGGCAAACCGGCGTTTCTGAATTTCTGGGCCACCTGGTGCCCGCCTTGCCGGGAAGAGATGCCCGCCATCGCCGCCGTGAGCAGGCAATACGAGGGGAAAGCGACGGTTCTGGCCGTCAACAGGGGAGAGGCCGCGCCCGTGGTCCGCGATTTCCTGGTGAGGAACGGTTATTCGCTGAGCGTCGTGCTGGACAGGAGGGGCGCGCTGTTTTCACACTGGGGCCTTTTCGCCTTGCCCACCAGCATCTTCGTCGATGCCGGCGGAGTGGTGTGCGGCATCTTCGACGGGACCATCGAGCAGGAGGTGATGATGCGCGAGTTGGGCCGTGCCGCCAGGGGCTGCTGAAGGCCACCATCAGGCGGAAGCCGTGCCCTGGCCGGTGGGGTTGTTGCAGCCGGCCATCAACCGCACCCGCCGGACGGCGATGGCCATCAGCTCCAGCACTTCACGACTCGGACCGCCGCTTTTCGGGAAGACGAACCACAGGTTCCGGTTAAGACCGTTGCGACTGTCCGTTTGGGGCGGAGCTGGATCCATGCTCTCCAACGCCGGCCAATGGTCGATAATCCGGAAGACCCTGGCCGCCAGCTCACTGCGCACGGCGACCTCGGGGAGGTAGGCGGCTCCCACGCCACAGGCCAGGACATGCTTGATGGATTCCGTGCTGCCGATCTCCAGCGTGGCGGGGGCATCTTCTTCCGGAATCAGTCGGAGGAGGTCTTCAACGACACGCCGGAGGCAGGAGCCGTTTTCACGGAGCAGCAGGAGGTTCGGTTTCCCGTCACCATGCTCACCGCTCACGAGGACGATTCTAATCTGGGTGAAGGGGACGGCGGCCAAGCCCGGATCGGACGGCGGGCAGCCGGCTATGCCCAGTTCGGCGTTTCCCGTCTTCAGGGCGTCCTCGACATCCTCGCTGTTTGAGACGTTCAAGGTCAGTCGCACGTCGGGGTGCCGCGCCCTGAACTCAGCCAGCGCGCACGGAATGAGGTAAATTCCAGGGGTGCTGCTTGCCGCCACGCGCAGGGTGTGAGCCTGGACGGCGGGTGATGCGACTTCCTCGACAGCGTGCCTGAAGAGGGATAGGATGGCGTTGGTGAACTCCAGGAAGCGTTCACCCTTGGTGGTCAGTTGCACACCGCCCGGCCCTCGTTGGAAGAGAGGCACTCCGAGATGTTGTTCAAGTGCCTGGATCTGGCGCGAAAGAGCCGACTGGCTTAGGGCCAGTCGTCTGGACGCCGCTGAAAAGCTCCCTGCGCGTGCTACCGTCTGAAAGGCTTGCAGCCATTGCAGATCCATGTCATCCCTCCGGACGCTCAGGGCCCCCCACCCCAGGATGTATGCTATTCCTCAGAATGGTAACACAACGGGGAAAATACCCTCAAGACTGCGAATTGCCTGGAGTGTGTCAAGAAGTTTTGGGGGAAATTTTTTGGAAATTAGCCTCATTCCTGA
>DYIH01000149.1 GCA_020723785.1 Thermaerobacter marianensis | reverse complement strand
TGGGCGCCACCAAGCTGCTGGCCGAGCGGCTGATGGCCGCCGCCAACTACTACAAGGGGGCGCGGCGGACCGTATTCTCCTGCGTGCGGTTTGGTAACGTCGTCGGCTCACGGGGCTCGGTGATCCCCCTCTTTCATGAGCAGATCCGCCGTGGCGGACCGGTGACGGTGACCGACCCGGCCATGACCCGCTTCATGATGACCATCCCCCAGGCCGTGGAGCTGGTGCTGCGGGCGGCGGAGTTAGCCCAGGGCGGCGAGACGTTCATTCTCAAGATGCCGGTGGTGCGCCTGGGGGACCTGGTCTGGGCAATGCTCGTCGAGCTGGCCCCGCGGTACGGCTTCCGGCCCGGCAGGATGCCGATCGAGACGATCGGCCTGCGGCCGGGAGAGAAGCGGGACGAGGAGCTGATGACCGAGGAGGAGGCGGGGCGGGCGCTGGAGCTGGACGACATGTTCGTCATCCTGCCGCAGATCCGCACCCACGAGTACGACTACCCCGGCGCGCGGCCGGCGGCGGTCCGTCGCTACGCCTCCTGCGACCAGCCGTGCCTACCGGCGGACGAGATACTGGAACGGCTGCTGTTGCGGGTGCTGCGGCGGCGGGCGAGCGACTGGCCGGGGGCGGCGGCGAAGGCGGCGGCCGAGGCGGCCGCTGCGGTAACGGCCGGAAAGCCGGTTGGGGTGAGAGCCGAGACGTCTGCCGCGGCTCGCGCTGAAATGGTGCATGGAGAGGAGGGACGCCGGTGACGCGCGTCCTGCTGCTCAAGGGAATCAGCCAGTACGACGTGCTGCGCTGTTTCGTCGATTACATGGCCGAGGCGTTTCAGTCATTGGGTTGTGCCTGCCGCGTCATCGACATCCATCCCAACAACCCGGCGGGCGTGGATGCATTGCGCGACGCCATCGAAGGCTTTCGTCCCGATCTGGCGTTTGCCTTCAACGGCCAGGGGGCGGGGATTTCCACTCCTGAGGGCAGGTTGTTTTTCGAACAGGCGATTCCGTTTTACGCCTTTATGGTAGACGACCCGGTCTTCCACGTCTTCCGCTTCCAGGAGATGCAGAGCCCGCTTGTGTCCCTCGGTTGGGCTGACCTCCGTTTCACGACCTACGCCCTCCGCCTGGGCCTTGAACGGAGCGAGTTCCTCCCGCTGGCCGGCCGGCCCCTGCACGGCGCCGACCTGCGCGACCGGCCCCTGGACGTGCTGCTCCCGGGTACGCTCACCGATCCGGAAGAGATACGAGCTACCTGGCGGACCAAGTTCTCGCCCGGCATCTCACAGATCATGGAGAACGTGGCGGAGATCTGGGAGCAGGACCTGTTCGAACCGCTTCACCTGGTGTTCCGGCGCACCGTGGGGACCCTGGACCTCGCCTTGTCCCCGGAGGAGTGGCGCCTCCTGGAATACGCCATCCTGCCCGAGATCAACCTGTTCGTCCGCAACCGGCTGCGGTTGGCCGTAATCCGGGCGCTCAAGGGCTTTCCGGTCACCATTTATGGAAACGGCCCCTGGCAGGCGCTGATCGGGGAAGGGCGCTTCGACGTCCGTCCCGCTGTCCCTTTCCCTGAGGCCGAGGCGGAGATCGCTCGCAGCAAGGTGCTGTTGAACGTCTCGCCGTCCCTCGTGGACGGGGTGAGCGAGCGGGTTTTCTGCGCCTTCCTGAATGGAGCCGCCTTGGTGACCAACGAAAACCGTTTCCTCGATTGTTCCTTTGAACGAAACAAGGAGTTTCTTGGCTTTCGCTTCCAAGACCTGGATGACATGCGCGCCAAGGTGGATTACATCCTGTCGAACCGGGCCGTGCGGGAAGAGATGACCGAGCGCGCTCAAGCTGCTGCCCTGCAGGGACATACCTGGGAGTATCGGGCGAGGCACATCCTGGAGCAGATGGGTATGGCGCCGGCGGCGTGCGCGGAAAGGGGTGGGGGAGATGGAGCATGAAATGAGGCCCGTCCGCGTCGGGGTCGTCGGCGTCGGGCGGATGGGGCAGCACCACGCCAGGGTGTACGCCCAGCACGCCGGCGCGGTGCTGCTCGGCGTGTGTGACGCGGACCCGACGCGGGCGCGGGAGGTGGCTGAGCGTGTCGGCACAACGCCGTTCCCCAGCTTGGAGGCGCTGCTGGCGCAGGGCGTGGAGGCGGTGTCCGTGGCGGTTCCGCCGTCAGCACACAGGGAGGTGGCCCTGGCGGTGATCCGCCACGGCGTTCACCTCCTGGTGGAGAAGCCCCTGGCGGCGACGGTGGAGGACGGCGTGGCGATCCTGCGTGCCGCCCGGAAGAAAGGCGTCCTCCTCAGCGTCGGGCACGTGGAGCGGTTCAACCCCGCCGTGGGGGTGCTGCGCAACCTCCTGCGGGACGAAGAGGTGGTCGCGATCCACATCACCCGCGCCGGGCCCGTGCCGCCCCAGGTGAAGGACGTGGGGGCGGTCGTCGACCTGGGTGTGCACGACATCGACCTGATCCGTTTCCTGTCGGGATCGGAGGTGGAGCGGCTGAGCGCTTTCGTCGGGGAGGCTCCGGACGGGCGCGAGGACGCCGCCACGATGGTCTTCCAGCTGCGGAACGGCGTACTGGCCAAGGTCCATACCAACTGGCTCACACCGTTCAAGACACGGGAAATCCAGGTGCTGACGCGCCGGAAGATGTACCGGGCGGATCTGGTCTGGCAGCGGGTGACGAGCTTCTCCTGCTACGGCCTAGACGGCACTTATACGGTCAAGGAGGAGCCGGTCCCCTTCGCGGAACCCCTCCAATTGGAGTTGGGCGCGTTCCTCCGGGCGGTGCGTCGGGGGGCGCCGGTAGAGGTTACCGGCGAGGACGGGCTTCACGCTCTTCGCATCGCTCAACGGTGTCTGCAGGTGGCCAAGGCGGGACGGGCCTTCTTCCTGCCGGCGGGCCGGGCCGGTTCGGCCGGGGCCGCGGTGTGATCGGATGGGGGTGGGATCGAATGGCGGATGAAGGGTTTTTCGTCCACCCATCGGCGGATGTGCATCCTGCAGCGCGAATCGGGGCGGGGACACGCATCTGGCACCAGGTCCACGTGAGGGAGGAGGCCATCATCGGCCGGGACTGCGTCCTGGGAAAAGACGTCTACGTCGACCGAGGCGTGGTCATCGGGGACCGGGTGAAGGTCCAAAACGGGGTGTCGCTCTATCGCGGTGTGGTCCTCGAGGACGATGTCTTTGTCGGGCCCCACGTGGCCTTTACCAACGACCGGTTTCCCCGCTCTTTCGTCAGCGACTGGCAGGTGGTGCCCACGCGCGTCCGGCGGGGTGCCTCCATCGGGGCCAATGCGACAATCATTTGCGGCGTGACCATCGGCGAATATGCCATGTTGGGCGCCGGGGCGGTCGTCACGCGGGATATCCCTCCGTACGCCCTGGCCTACGGCAACCCGGCGCGCGTCGTCGGCCGGGTGGACGAGCGCGGCCGACGCGTGACGGCGGATTCAGGCTGGCATGCGGTGGAGAGACCGGGCAGGTGGGTGGTGGAGGATCGGGCGCCTGCAGCGTCTGCCGCCACCGTGGAAGCCGCCGGTGACCCCATTCCCCTTTCCAGGCCGCTTCTGGGCGAGGAAGAGAGGGAAGCCGTGGCTGCCGTACTGGCTTCCGGCCAGCTGGCTGCAGGACCAGTGGTGCGGGCTTTCGAGGCGTCCTTTGCCGCCTTTGTCGGCGCGCGGCACGCCGTCGCCACCTCCTCGGGGACCACGGCGCTGGTGGCCGCCCTCGTTGCCCACGGGATCGGCCCCGGCGACGAGGTGATCACCACGCCCTTCACCTTCGCCGCCACGGCCAATGCCGTGCTGCTGGCCGGCGCCCGGCCGGTGTTCGCGGACATCGACCCGGCGACCTTCAACCTGGACCCGCGGCAGGTGGCGGCGCGGATCACGCCCCGGACCAAGGCGGTGATCGCCGTCCATCTCTTCGGTCACCCCTGTGACATGGACGCCTTGGCGCCTCTTTGCCGGGAAACCGGGCTGGCCTTGATCGAAGACGCCTGTCAGGCCCACGGCGCCAGCTACCGCGGCCGGCGGGTCGGCTCCTTCGGCACCGGATGCTTCTCCTTCTACGGAACGAAGAACATGGTGACCGGCGAGGGCGGCATGGTGACAACCGGGGACGACGAGGTGGCCCGCCGGGTGCGGATGGTCATCAACCACGGCATGGCGGTCCTCTACCGCCATGAGATGCTCGGTTCCAACTACCGTCTGACGGACCTGCAGGCGGCCATCGGCCTCGTTCAGTTGAGGCGGCTGCCGGAGTTCACCGCCCGCCGGCAGGCCAACGCCCGGTTCCTGATGGACCGGCTGGAGGGGGTGGGCCTGCCGGTCATCAGGGAGGGGTGCGAGCACGTGTTCCACCAGTTCACTGTCCGCGTGCCGCGGGACCGGGACGGCCTGGCCGCCCACCTGGAACGGGCGGGAGTCGGCTGCGCCGTCCACTATCCCTGTCCTCTCCACCGGCAGCCGCTGTATCGCGGCCTGGGCTATGCCGATGCCCTTCCGGCGGCCGAGGAAGCCAGCCGGACGGTCCTGTCGCTGCCCGTGGGACCATTTCTGGAACGGGACGACCTGGAGCGGATCGTCGGCGCGGTCAACGCCTGGACGCGGGGAAGGGACGAGGGGCGGCGGCGGGACGATGGGCGGCACCCGGCCGGTGGCGCCACCTCCGCCGGCGGGACGGCAGGATTCCAATAGGCGGAAGTGTAA
>DYIH01000148.1 GCA_020723785.1 Thermaerobacter marianensis | reverse complement strand
GGTGTCCTCCACAGTGTGGCTCGAGGGGGCGTTGACCGTCTTGGAGATGCTGGAGTCAACGTACTTCTGGATGATGGCCTGCACCGTCACGTGCTCCTCCGGCGTCAGGTCGTCGGCCTCGACGAAGTAATCGGGCCGGGGGGCGCCGGGATTGGCCTTCTCCCACTCCTCGTAGACTGGGTCGAGGATATAGTGCTCGCCGATGCGGTCCACCCGCTTCATCTTGAACCGGAACACCGGCTCGATCCCCGAGGACATGCCGGCCAGCAGGCTCGTCGTCCCGGTCGGCGCCTGGGTGAGCAGGGTGGCGTTGCGGATGCCGTGCCGGGCGATCGCCTCCCGCAGGTCCTCCGGCAGCCGCCTGATGAATTCCCCCTGCAGGAACTTGTCCCGGTCGAAGGCCCGGAACGGCCCTTTCTCCTTGGCGATCTCCACCGACGCCCGGTAGGCGTCGATCATGATCCGACGGTAGAGTTCCTCGACGAAAGCGTTGCCCTCGGGACTGCCGTAGCGCAGGCCCAGCTTGATCAACAGGTGGGCCAGCCCCTGGGTGCCCAGGCCGACCCGCCGCGCGTCCAGTTGGGACTGACGGTTCTCCTCGAAGACGTAGCGGGTTTCGTCGATGACGTCGTCCAGGAAGCGGACGGCCACCCGCACCGTCTCCGACAGGCCCTCCCAGTCCACCTTGCCGTCGCGGACGAAGGCCGGCAACCCGATGGACCCAAGGTTGCAAACGCCCCAGCCCGGAAGACCTTGTTCACCGCACTGGTGCGCCACGATTCCGTTAGCGATCACGGAATGGGTTATGAATTCCGTCGTATCAAAGACGTCAGCCTTGCCGGCTGGAGTAATCTCCACTGCCCTGGTTGCGAAATCCTCGCGGTTTGTTTTCTGCACTTTCGACTGGAGGATGGCCTCCAGTTTGCTCTGCTTCGCCTCTGTGAGGAAACCAACCTTGACGCGAAAGGCGTCCAGGTTGGCCTTATCGATGAGCAACTCGTACTGCTCTGCCATAGGGTAGGCTTTGCGGCCGCCCCGGCCGTCGGGCAACTCTTTCTCTCCCGCCTGCCGGCGCACCCGAATGGCGCTCACGATGCCCAGGTTAAGAAGCAGCAACTGAACGTCTTGGAGCAAGCCCTTCGAACTGCTCGCCAAACGAACGGTACAGGACTTCTTATGGCAGAAGAGGTTCACCGTCCCGCCAGCCGTGAACAGCCCCTGCAGGAAACCGACCACCGCCTCCCGCGGCGCCCGCCAGATGGCCTCCGGCACCCGCTTCTCGTTCGCCGGCACCGGCTTGACACCCAGCGCGCGGGCAAAGCGGGCCACTGTCGCCTCGAAGTGCAGGGCCGTCGTGTTGTTTCGCGCGTTGGTCGTGCCCCGGACGCCGAACCAGCCCTCCGCAAGCCCGCGGAAATATGGCATAAGTTCGCTTTCCTGATCTCCGAACACCAGGCTGAGGCGCGGCTTGCCGCCCTTGTCGTAGGTGTACCCGTCGGCCACCGCCCATCCCAGGAACTGGCCGATCTCGCGGGACCATTCCGTCGGCACGGACGCCTCACCCCGCGCCTGGCGCGCCGACAGCTTGGCCCGCGCGGCCGGCGTCCACGCCACCGGCGGCAGAGACCGCTCCCGGCTCCAGGCACCTTCTCCGGACTGGAGGTAGAGTACGTCGCCCGGCCGCAGGCGGCGAAGCTCCACGTAACCGGACGGCGTGAGGAACCGGTGGTTGGCCGTCGCCGTCACCTCGTAGCCATGGGCCGTCACCAGCCGGTACACCGGCACGTTCTCGCCCGTCTTGAACACGGGCACCGCCGGTCGCGCCACGACACCCGTGCGGATGTGACCGACGCCCCCCACCACCCGTGCCGCGGCGTCCGCCGCCCGGAGATCCGTCATCACGGCGATGGCTTCCTGGCTGCGGTACAATTCCTCAAAGGTCAGCAGGCCCTTGTCGGTGGCCAGGCGCGTCGAACCAACGAAACAGGGGTTGACACTGATGATCTTCTGAAAATACCACGTGTTCGAGAGCTTATTGTATCGCTCCAGGAACACGACGCCCGGCTCCCCCGACAGCCAGTTGCTCTCGCAGATCTGGTCCCAGAGCTTGCGGGCCTTGACCGTCCTGTAGACGCGCACCGGCCTGCCGCCCGCCCGCCAGGCCTCGATGTCGCCGTCCCACGTCTGCTTGTAGTCCGGATAATCCGTATCGGGGAAGACCAGGTCCCAGTCGGCGTCCTTCTCCACCGCCTCCATGAAGCCGTCGGGAACGACCACCGACAGGTTGGCGTTGTTGAACCGGGCGAGGTCCCGCTTGACGGTGATGAAGGTCTCCACGTCCGGATGCCAGGCGGCCAGCATGAGCATCAAGGCTCCGCGCCTCGAACCCCCTTGCTCGATCAGACCGGTGGCGTCCGAGTAGATCTCCATCCAGGAGACGGCGCCGCTGGAATGGCCGTTGACACCGCGGACGTAGGCGCCTTTCGGCCGGAGGATGGAGCCGTTGATGCCCACCCCGCCGCCCCGGGCCATGATCTCGATCATGTTCTCCAGGGCGCCGACGATGCCCTTGCGGCTGTCCTCCCTGATCGGGATCACATAGCAATTGTAGTAGGTGACATCCTTGCCGCTGCCGGCCCCGGCCAGGATGCGCCCGCCGGGCACGAACCTGAAGCCGTCCAGCGCCCAGCGGAACCGCCCGGCCCAATGGCGCCGCTTCTCCGCCGTCGGCTCGACGCCGGCGATGGCGCGGGCCACCCGGTCCCACATCTGCGCCGGCGACGTCTCCAGGAGCGGCACCAGGGCGTCGGAGGCCAGCTCGGCGGCGGCGCCGTCGGCGAGCCGCACCCTGGCCGACATCTCCCCCACGGTCTCCACCGTCACCACCTGCCCCCGATGCGGGCTTTTCTTATCGGTGACGAGCCCCAACCCGCCGGGTTCGAGTCGCTGTCCCTTCAACGCGTACCGGTCAAGGAACACCTTCATCTGCATCTCGCTGAACCGGCGCCCATGCTCTCCGGTCTTCTTATTACCCCTGGCCATGCCCATCCCCCTTATTTTCGCCGTAGGCCGCGGCAGGCCGGCACGGAGCGCGCACCTGGCCCGCCGCGCCGTCCGGTGGCAATGCCCGGCCGATCCTCAATTCAGCAGGCGGTCCAACTCCTCCCGGAACTTCCGGAGGTCGGTGAACTGCCGGTATACCGAGGCGAAGCGGACGTAGGCCACCTCGTCCACCTGCCGCAGGCGTTCGATGACCATCTCCCCGATGGCCTGGGACGGCACCTCGCCGTCGAAGCGGGTTCGCAGCTCCTTTTCCACCTCCGATACCAGCTGCTCCAGCCTTTCGTGGGGCACGGGGCGCTTCTCGCAAGCGGTGATCAGGCCCCGCAGGATCTTGTTGCGGTCGAAGGCCTCCCGCCTCCCGTCCCGCTTGACCACCATCAGGGGCGGGGACTCCACCTTCTCGTACGTCGTGAACCGTTCGGCGCAGGATAGGCACTCCCTACGCCGGCGGATGGCCGTCCCCTCCTCCGTCGGCCGGGAATCGAGGACCTTGGTTTCCGGGTGGCCGCACAGGGGACAGCGCAAGGCTCGATCCACACCCCGTTCACAGGAAATCCACAGCTTATCCCCAAAATACACAACATGTTGTGGGGTTGCTAGTCAAACAACTACGACATATCGATTTGGAATCCTGCCGCATGTTTCTCGTTTTTTCGATATAAATCCCGCTTGGGAGCCTGTCGCACAACCTTCGTTGAATTGAATGGGGATGGGGTCAGAGATCGTTGCTCTCCACCTGCCCCGGTCTGGAACGCCACGGGGCTCTCACCTCAACGCCAAGGGTCAAGGTTAGGATTGACCATCCAGGGGGTGAAATCCTTCACAACAGGGGGTTGTGGGGCAGGCTCATTGACCAGGCGCCTAATCCGTGCCCGGAATGGCTTGTGCGATAAGGCGTTCCTGGACCGCGCCATAACATCATTACTGTGGTGCATATTACCGTCATGCATAAGCATTGTGCATGAGTCACGCAGGCCTCGTGCGGCAAGGGCTTGCAGCCCTGAAATATAACTGTGGTTAATGAGCCTATCGCACAAACCGGACCGGAGGCTGAGGGGGGGGCCGCCGCCCCAGAACCGTAGTTCGGGTATTTTTTATACCGAGTCTTCGATGAGTGATGATCAATTTTTACCCCAACTCACCCTAAACGGGTGGATTCCCGGTCAAAATTTGCATATTTGCTACCCGTATGGGTATCCAAGGCCGGGGTTGAATAGAGTTCGGGTAAAATTTGAACACTTGGTCGACCGGTAAAGTGTTAAAAAATTACCTCAACCAGCAGAGCCTGCACACAAATCCGGTTCTGGCAGGGATGAAAACGCTGGATATAGCACCTCGTAACGTGACCGAGATGACGGGGTGAACCGATGGCGTATAACTTCCGCATCCTGGACCGGGACCAAATGTACCTGATGCCGCCGAGATTGAAGGAATGGCTACCGGAAGACGATCTGGCGTGGTTCGTCATGGACGCCGTGAGCCAAGTGGATTTGAAGAAGTTCCACTCCAGGTATCGTGAGGACGGCCGCGGCAACGCCGCCTACGACCCGTCGATGATGGTCAGCCTGCTTCTATATATACAGCTACTGCATGGGGGAACGGTCCAGCCGGCGGTGTTGTTGCTCACGCTCTTTGGCCACCGTCGTCCCACATAGATTGGCCGGTTG